>NZ_NFUX01000028.1:0-75738 GCF_002264385.1 Paenibacillus sp. VTT E-133280 | reverse complement strand
AATGATGTGAAACTATGCTTTCTTATATTTTGAAAAAAGAGGCTACTCTATATGACGTTCAAACCATTAATAACCCTGCGAAACTTTATGATCATTTTGTGTATAAGCATGTTTGTGATGCTTGGACAGAAGGTTTTTCTCATCGCCGACAAAATACAAATAACTAAGGAAGCCGACCGTCTCTATGCTGCTGGCGATCTGATAAGTGCAGAGAATCAGTATCGCCTAGCGGCGGCAAACCATTCCATATTTTATATGGAAGAAAAGGTTGCGAAGCGACTTGATGAGCTGTCACCAATCACGGCCATCCGCCAAGGTTTGAATGCCTTGGTATCATCCGCTAAAGCACAAGCTGCGACGAAAGATTTCACCGGATTTATGAAAAGTTATGATACCCTCCTCAGCTTAAAAGCTACATATATGAAGCCCGGTGGTCCTTATGAATCCTATTATCGCCAGTTATCGACCGATTCAGGCATTTCTGACCAGTTCACAACCTACTTCCGAGAATTTAAGGAGCAGTTTCTTACTGAACTTGCTCAGAGCCAAGATGGAAACAAGAGTGGAGAAGATACTCCTAAATGGAATCTGTTGCAGATTCCCGATGCTTATTACGGAAGCGCTGCATCCAAGGAGGAGTTGCTAACCTCCAAGTTCAAAAGTCATGATACAGCTAAACTAAAAGCCTTAGCAGGCACAGGAAACTTTACAGGCATGCTGGAGAGCACCCTCTCCATGATGAATGCTTACAGCCAGCATAGTTACGAAGCGCCATGGGTACTTGGGCAGGCAGAAAGTAGCGGAAAAATCATCCTGAACAAAGACCTAGAGAGCGATAACATCACCGCTTTTGCTGGGCATGCTGTTGCCTATCGTCATTTTGCAGGATCAGCAGGGATCACCTCATCCAAAGTACTAACCTTAGTAGATACTAGTAAAGCTAAACTACTTAAAAATGCCAAGCGCATGGCCAGCAAAGGCCAATATGCTGAAGCTATTCAGATATACAGTGATCTTGCTCCGCTAGAGGATACTTCTTCAATCATTGCCGCTACAAGATTGGCTTGGAATATTGCTGAACCTGTGCGCCTTCTCCCGGGCGGTGAGGAACAAGGCAGATATGGGAACGTCATCTCCAGCAAGGGACTACACGATAAGAAGGTCATTGTGGCTGGAACGGATAGCAATGGTGTCCTCTATTATGCAGCAATGAATAGCGACGAAAGTGTCATTACTTTAACTGGAAATAGTTTACCAAAATTCGAGAGTCTGCGCAGTCTAACTTTTAATGACCAGCTTGCTGCCTCTTCAGGTTCTAGTGCACCCGTGATTCTGGCTGAATCTGAGATCGAAGGTGGACGTACCCTTTTTACAGCATATGAAATGAAAAAAGATGGTATTTCACAGTTGTTTTCTATGTCTGGAGATAGCTACGAACTGCAGTCCGATGATTCCATACTCGTATCTAACGCGGATCTCGGAGACGGTGTCATTGGACAGACAGCGCGTTATCGCAAAGTAGATGCCAGCTATCAATTTGCTGAGATTGTTCAGGAGTATGCGGTAATTTCAGCTTCCGATGTAGCGCTTCATCCTTTTGAAAAGGTCTCTTTTCACTGTGAAATCGTCGCTGATAACTTCGGCAATATGCTTGCATACTCCAATGGAATTTATATTTTTCTTCAAGGAGACTTGGGTTCCGTTACAGGTAACGCGTTAGTTAGTGGTCAATATCAGAACGGTTATCAGCTTGTTGGAACGGACATGGGAGAGCAGTATGTGCCTGTGTTTGTGGTGGAATCCGTGGGTAGTATGAGTTTTGCACAGTAGAATATATGGGTTAACTGCTTAGTTGAATTGTGGGAACGCTCGTCGTGACGAATGAGAAATTTTATATATACATGAATCTAGGATCACCATATCCGCTCAGTTTTTTTGTCCAAGGGGTGTCGGTAGCCCGTCTATACTTGTAGTATTCTTCTCTTGTCTATATTCTTTCAGACCTGCTTCGCCCTTTTGGATAGACCAACGTTGTAACGTGTCCCGCTCACCATCATAACTCATAAATGGGACCGAAAATCCGCAGGAAGTCTGTACTTTATGAACATCAATTAAAATGATCTGTCTAGCTCCAGGCAGAGATGTAAACATAGGGTACAGCGTTTCCCATTCTGATGAACCAGGCAGGATTACTGCCCCTGTTCCATACAGTCTCAGAATGTTCGGCGGTCCTTCAAAGGCACAAAACATAACCGTCACTCTTCCGTTTTCCAGCAGATGAGCGCTTGTCTCATTGCCACTACCGGTCATATCGAGATAAGCCACCTGATTAGGAGACAAAATCCGCAAGCAATCATGACCCTTAGGTGAAAGGTTAACATGCCCCTCTTCAGAAAGTGGCGCTGACCCTACGAAAAAAAGATGCTGCTGCTGAATAAACTCCTGATGTGCAGGTAATATAGCCGTGAATTGTTTTCCCATTTGATGTTCTCCGTTTCTTTTGGTTTGTGTGTGATTCGTTTGATGGGACTGTCACGCTCCATCGAACCTATTAACTCAACCAGCTACTTCGTTCGAAACCAGCCAATGTACGGGATTTTTACCGTTCTTTTTCTCATTCGTTACGCATTCCTTCTATTGATATATATTCGTTTCTACCGTTGAGTAACCCTTCACCCTCACCCAAGGTATTAAACTCATCACCGAAAAAAGGAACTGCCTCTCGGCAGCCCCCAAATCCCCACGAAACATTTCTTTTAGCTAAAATATCTTTCACCCGATCTACTCAATCGCAATATAAATCTCAACCTGCGTGTTGGCAGGATCAAAATTCCGCGAATCGTAAATTTCAAAATCACCCGTATAGGTTCTTACCTCTGTAGACGCCTTAAAATACGCCCAAATCTCCCCCCATGCTTGCGAGACTACTTCAAATACCGGACCTTTTTTCGTCGTAAAAACCATATACTTGCTCTCCGGAACAGCCGAACTCACGATCCCGCTATCCGCTAAATGTCTCTCCCCAGCGACTTCATGCCCGATCACAACGGTATATGCACCCGACGCATCACTCTCATAATCTGTATACAAGGCATAGATGTACTCAGGCTTAACCGTATCCATCTGCCCCGCAATATTACTCTGAAAATACGTTTCCCAGAGCCGCGATAAGCCCCCGTCGGGACCCATTTCCACTTCATTTGTCGTACGTATGCTAACCCCAGCCAATGTCATTTTCGATTTTTGTACAAAATAAGTATTCATTATTCTCCCTCATTTCCTGTAATTGAGTTCAGTATACACAAGGGAAGTGGACATCTGTCTGTCCAGTTAGAGCAGAATTATCGATTTGGGTTATAAAAGCATCAATGGGGTAATTAATAGTATGGAACTACACTCGAAGGGAATGACCTAGCATGTCAAAAATTAAATTAGCTGTCATCTATTACAGTGCCACAGGAACTAACTACCAGCTAGCACAATGGGCTGCGGAAAGCGCCGAGAAAGCGGGAGCTGAGGTAAAACTGCTGAAGGTGCAGGAGCTGGTTCCCGAGGATAAAATTGCGGCCAATCCGGCCATGAAGGCCTTGGCTGAGAAGACAAAAGATATCCCCGTTGCAACACCTGATGATATTGTGGAGGCCGATGCGATTATTTTCAGTTCTCCAACCCGTTACGGTAACATTGCTTCTCAAATGAAGCAGTTCATTGATACAACCGGAGGGATTTGGGGCAAAGGACTCACGGTAAACAAAGTCGTCAGCGCCATGAGCTCAGCACAGAATCCGCACGGCGGACAGGAAGCTACGATCTTGGCACTCTACACATCGATGTATCACTGGGGAGCGATTGTCGCTGCACCTGGTTACACAGATCCCGTCACATTCGGTGCAGGAGGCAACCCGTACGGAACAAGCGTCAGTGTAGATGGGAACGGTAAAATGATCGAAGAGCAGGATCGGATCCGTGATGCTGTTTTTCATCAAGCCAAGCGCACGGTTGAAGTGGCCGGCTGGGTCCAAGCAGGCAAAAATAAAAACGACAATAGTCAGAACTAGACTTCCACCTATCGTTCGATATAGCAAACACCCCTCGGAGCTACCTTAGTAGCTCCGAGGGGTGTTGTTTATTTTATTTACTCTCCAGGATACTTAAGACCCCACTGCGCACGTATTTGATCCAGCAGTTTCAGAATCGCTAACGATTCATCCAATGACATGACTGGACTTTCAGTTAGCCCTGCTTGTAAACAACGTCCTACTTCCTCTGCTTCAAAACAATATCCAATAGAAGCTCGATCATCCACAAAGCTCTCTACCTTCTCATCCCCTATATAGAGCGAAGCCGATTTCGGGTTCACTAACGTCCCTTCAACAATTATACGTCCCTCTGTTCCAAACACATGTGCTTCCTCCAGCGTATTAAGACGAATACCACCGTTCAACGAAGCGGTTTTTCCATTGCCATAATTCAGCAGCATGGAGAAATGCTCGTCCACTCCAGTCTCGCCAATATGCACCGTACTGGAAATAGATTCAGGATGAGGTCCAAACACCATCGAGGCAAAAGAAACCGGATAAATCCCAACATCCAGCAGCGCGCCTCCCCCCAGCTTCGGATTCAGCAATCTGCTTTCCGGATTCCAGTCGGTGCGAAATCCTAAGTCTGCCTTCACCAAACGAACATCACCGATTCTGCCCTCGGCGATCCATTCTCTAACCTTCACCATCGCCGGGATGTAACGACTCCACATGGCCTCCATCAGGAACAGCTTATGATCTCTAGCATAGGCCACCACTTCTTCCAATTCTCCGCTATTCACGGTAAAAGGCTTCTCACATAGAACAGCTTTACCTGCACGTAGCGCCAATAATGCATTTTCTTTGTGAAAAGGATGTGGCGTTCCAATATATACAGCGTCTACATTCGGGTCATTTACCAATTCCTCATAGGTAGCATAAGCATGTGGTACTCCATGATCCCTCGCAAATTTATCTGCACTTTCCTGTGAACGCGAACCCACGGCATATGCCACGCCATTGCTGGCATGAGATAAATCAGTAACAAACTGATGGGCAATCCAGCCTGTACTGAGAATTCCCCATCTTATCTTGTAAGCGTTATCCATTTTCATTTGCATGTTCCTCCTAATCCTTCTGCTAAGTCTCTTTAATTCTATCAGACCATTCTAATAAATGTATAGGAACTGATGCCGGCGAACACCACCGTCACTACCAAAATAGCAATATTCCAGCTCCTGCTCAGAGCCGCTGAATGCTCGTTAGAGCTCTGAATAAACGCTTTTTGCAAAAGGAACTGCAGGAGTTTCATGATTATAAACCCCAAACATCCAAGCCCGCTTTGCAAAATAACCTCCAGACTAGACTTGCTTACAAATCTATCAGCCATATTCCCATCGTAATGGATCGGAACCCTATCAGGCATTTTGGAATATAGGAATAAATAAATAGCAATAGGAATCAAGGCTACCACACCGCTTAAGATCATCATCAGTTTGGTTTTGGACAACTTTAATAACCTCCTTATACGGAACAATAATCTCTAGTTATTCTCTTTCCACATCAATCAAAAATATCTGCTCCTTAAATCCGCCACGACGTTCAGCTTTCTCAGCACGAAGCTCCTCCAGCTCTGCGCTATTACTTCCATGGGTCTCCGCCAGCGCTTGAATTACTTCCAGCATGTCGGCAAGCTCCTCTAGCGCTTCTTCATTACTCACTGCCCGAAAATACTCCTCCGACTCTTCTTTCAATTTCTTACGTAGTTCAGTTATGTATTCTTTGGAATCTAATATCCTTGTTTTAAAGTCTTTACCTTGAGAAGCTATCAGGTTGGGGATTCCGTCACGCACTAGCTTTTCATATACGGGCACTTATGTTCTTCCTTTCTACTTGATGTTCAGACTGACTTCACACTTGATCTGACCCCACCATTAGCCGTTCTACAAAAGGAATATCTGCAGGAGCAAACGTGAACGGACCGAGTGCAGTTGGAAACACCCACCTATATTCATCGTGATCGACAAGTTCAATTACACCTCCCAGATATCGGGCTTTCCAAGCAAACAGTCTGATCTCGACACTTCCATAGTTGTGCTCGTTCACGCCAAAGCTTTCATAGGGAAGGATTATTATCCCCATCTCCTCCTGAAGCTCTCTTTGCAGACAATCTGCGATGCTTTCATCCTGCTCTATTTTGCCGCCAGGAAATTCCCAAAGACCTGCCTGAGATTTACCTTGCCTGCGCCGAGCAATAAGAATCTGTCCTTCTTCATTATGTATAATCGCTGCCGCCACCTGGATCACAAGGAACACCTCCTTTATTGCTATTTATTAGACAGATACTTCTATTAAAACATACATTTCATTCCAAACCAAAGAGACTCTCCCAAAAGCTATTAGGCCCGGGAAAGTCTCTTCCGTACAGTTGCTCTATAAATTCACTGCAACAAGACTGATGCTATTTCTTCAACACAAGCTCTAATCGAACCTCAAGATTGTTCTCCGTATCCAGTACAACGGTGTGTGGATTGCTTAAGCCAAAATCAGAAAAGGCCACTGTCGCTGTACCCGACAGCATCAGCTGTCCACCACTGTACGCTGCTTGAGACTGGAAAGTAACGTCCTTATCCACACCCTTCACTGTAAGCGTTCCTTGCATTTCAACCGGTACAGTTGCTCCTTCGGTCCATTCCGTTGGCAGCTCGGAGAATGATTTAACGACAAACGTAGATTGTGGAAATTCCGTAACGGCTAGAAAGTCTTCCCCTTTTACATGCTCATCTCTTTGACCATTGCCAGAGTCCAGAGCGCTCATATCTACTATCCCTTCTCCAACCATCGAAGTAGTATCTTCTATATTAACTTTCCAGGTACCTTGAACTTTGTTATCCACGAAGTTTACTGTTTCTTTAGAGGTGGTTACTGACCAATATACCTTAGAAGCATCCGTAACCGTCCAATCACCGTTTAATTGATCGGCTGTGACTGCCATACCTACTGGTGCTCCAGTGTTAGCCGTGCTTTCTCCATTACCGGCTGTTGTGGCTTGCCCTGGAATCACGGACTCGATCTGTACATTATTGCCCAGCGATTTATCCAGCAATGTATAGCCTGTGACTACTCCTACGATGATGACTCCGGCCGCGATCAAGGCTATTCTTTTTCTCTTCATCCTGTTCCCTCCAATATTCAAAATATTCTGTATATTTTCAAGCTCGTCCCTCATTCTAACAAAGCAATATGTCGGGAAGAAGTCAGAGCAGAGCGAGCAATGATGTGTTAAACTTGTCGTAATTTTATAGATTGGAGGACCACCACAGGATGAGATCCATTCTAATTGTTGAAGATGAGGAAGCTATCTCCAGGGTCCTCAGTGCCTATCTGAAAAAAGCAGGCTTCCATGTCACCCGTGTAGCCGACGGACACGCTGCACTGGAGTCTTTTGCTATAACTCCTCCCTCATTAGTATTACTCGACATCATGCTGCCAAACATGGACGGCTTTGAACTGCTAAAGCTGATTCGTGAAAAAAGCAGCTGTCCCGTAATCATGCTCACCGCAAGGGACGGGATCCATGACCGACTAGCCGGACTCGACGGTGGTGCGGATGATTATATGTCTAAGCCCTTTATTCCTGAGGAAGTGGTGGCACGCGTGAATGCTGTGTTACGCCGTCCTTCGCAGTGGTCCGATGGCAGCCGCAAACGGCATTATGGCAGTTTGTTTATCGACTTTACTGCACGAGCTGTATTTTTAAATGGAGTTGAGCTGAGTCTTAGCCCACGTGATATGTCAGTCATGTTATTTCTGGCTGAAAGACCTAATCAAATCTGTACCCGCGAGCAATTAATAGAACATGTCTGGGAGATGGATTACGAGGGAAGTGACCGAGCCGTGGACTTGTCTATCAAAAGACTTCGCCAAGCGCTGTCGCATTGGCCAGTAGATGAGGGGGAAATCCGTACCCTGAGAGGGACAGGATATCAATTATGGACAACCTAAAGAAGAGCAGCCCCAAACGTACTTCGATTCTCTCCTATTGGACGATTCGTTACCTGCTCATCATTAGTGTTGGTCTCCTGCTAACTGCACTAACGACGTTCTGGTGGATCCAACAAGAAGCTATGAGTAACCGGATGCAGACTACTGGATTATTAGCACAGGAGATTGCCGACCGGAGCGTAAATCGTGAGGGTTCAATAGAGATCAGCCAAAATCTTGGAAGGCTCATTGAAGACCGAAAACGATTCTTCAAGTTAACCGTAGAAATGTGTGTAATCATTACAGATCAGCAAGATCAGATGCTGTTCTCAATGCCGCCTCTAACTGAAGATGAGATGAGGCATAAACTTAATGATAGCCTTGACGACTCTCGCAGTCCGGAGTTCAAAGCTGCAGTAGCGCCCATAAAATCGGATGGGGAAACGCT
Source organism: Paenibacillus sp. VTT E-133280 (assembly GCF_002264385.1). Classification (NCBI taxonomy): domain Bacteria; kingdom Bacillati; phylum Bacillota; class Bacilli; order Caryophanales; family Paenibacillaceae; genus Paenibacillus; species Paenibacillus sp. VTT E-133280. Next base: position 67,287 of record NZ_NFUX01000028.1, on the reverse strand, counting down.
GGGACAGGTGATTGTGCTTCAATCCAAGAAATCGCTGAGGCATATTCCGCAGGAGGAGATCATTTTTTTCTCCATCCTGTTGCTATTTCTAATTATATTAAGTTGGCTAACCATTTACCTCTTGTCTCGTAAACTGGCAAAACCGATCCAGAAGGTAGCCAAAGCAGCCGCTCAAATCAGCCATGGCCGTTATGATATCGTTCTGGATAAGGACGCCAAAGAACGGGAAATCCATGAACTGATGTTGTCTTTTGAAGAGATGGCAGGCAAGTTACAACAATTTGAGCAGTCCCGTGCGGTTATGTTAGCCGGTGTATCCCATGAACTAAAGACACCAGTAACCTCTATTAAAGGCCTAATCCATGCCGTTCGTGAAGGGGTTGTCGAAGACGATGAAGCTGTGGAATTTCTAGATATTGCTTTGCAGGAAGCTGGACGATTGCAACGGATGGTTGCCGATCTTCTGGATTACAACGCACTGACTGCAGGAATCGTTTCAGTCCGTCACGATCGACTGGATGCCGTACCACTGTTATCCGAAATCGTGTATCAATGGAAGCTGACACAAGCGTATGAAGTTGCGGAGCCTGTGCTCCATATGCCAAGAACTCCCTTATTTTTGCGTGGGGACCCGCTACGTATTCAACAAATCATCGTCAATTTACTTAATAACAGTGTACAAGCCAAAGCCCCAGACCGAATGGTACAGCTTACAGTAGAGGTGCTTGAACAGCAAGGTCATGACATGGCGGAGATTCGTATTCAGGATAACGGGCTGGGCATCTCATCAAATCATAGTGAGCATGTCTTCGAGGCTTTTTTCCGAGGTAGCGACAAACAAAGCACACTACGTGGTCTGGGACTCGGCTTAACCTTCAGCCGTCTGCTGGCAGAAGCCATGAACGGGAGCCTTGTGCTTGAGGAGCACTCCGAGGAAGGCTGTACCTTCGTGCTGACTCTGCCGCTTGATCACTAAAAAATAGTCTGCGGGCCATCGTCATGGTATAATCATGTGCACAATCACACCGAAAACCGGAGGCTGTATATGCTTACTTTTGAACAAAAATTAGCGATTCTCGACTCTTACCCCCAATTGGAACGTAAAAACGTATCCCTTGGGCGCGTGAACTATCACTACGAGGAAAGCCAGCATGATAAGAAAACCGTTGCTTACCATCTGCATCCTAATGGGAATGGTTATGTGTTCGCAGGCTTATTGCGGGGCTATGAGGCAGATGATAAGGGCCTTGTGAACATTCGCGACTACTCGGAATCCGAGCTGCGGAGTCTGCTGGATGCCACCATCACCTCACTGTCTATTTACATTCCGGATGCCCCTGTAGCCAGCAAAAGAAAGAAAAAGGCTGCGGCAGCAGCCGACTCATTCTGGACTAATGATGAGGGCCATACGCTGACTCTAAAACTTGAGGATGATTTATGGTATGTCTATGCCGACCTTAATCTAGAAATGGCCTTTGAGACCCTTGAGGAAGCTAAAGAATATTTAGCGGAAGAGGGATTTACAGCACAGGGGTAATAATGACTCTTATCAAAAAATAAAAAGAGGTGTCCAAAGGCCATTTTATCTGGCGATTCGGGCACCTCTTTTCAATTGGGAGCATGAAAGCTCTTTGAATAAAAATCTATTTATCTCACGCCTCAATATAACACTACCCATCAAACCCAAATTATGGTTAGATGAAGGAGAAGCTATATCCTATAGGGAAAGAAGCGTGAACGCACATGAGTTTCGAACTCGTAGAAGCCACTGTACCCGAGATCCAAGCTGCATTAGAATCCGGAGAAATCACGTCAAAACAACTAGTTCTCATGTATTATGAACGCATAGCTGATCATGACAAAAATGGCTTAACGATTAACTCTGTGCTAGAGATCAATCCGGATGCATTGTTTATCGCAGAATCTCTGGATGTGGAACGTGCGATCAAAGGCTCCCGAGGTCCTCTGCATGGCATCCCTGTGTTATTGAAGGATAACATCAATACTGGGGACAAAATGCATACTAGTGCGGGTTCGCTGGCTTTGGCGAATTCTTTTGCCGGGAAAGATGCGTTCATCGTTACCAAACTGCGTGAAGCCGGAGCAATTATTATGGGTAAAGCCAATATGACCGAATTCGCCAATTTTATGACCACCGGCATGCCCTCCGGTTACAGCTCCCGTGGCGGGCAAGTCCTTAACCCCTACAATATATCTACACCAACTGGCGGCTCCAGTAGTGGATCAGCGGTTGCTGTAGCCTGTAACTTCTGTACAGTCTCTGTCGGTACAGAAACCTCCGGATCGATCCTTAACCCCGGCAATTTGGGCTCTATTATTGGCATTAAGCCAACCGTTGGACTGCTCAGTCGTTCGGGAATTCTTCCGCTCTCCAACACGCAGGACACTGCGGGCCCTATGGCCAGAACGGTTCGTGATGCTGTTCTGCTGTTAAATGCCATGCTGGGCAACGATAATCATGATGCCGCCATGGGAACGAATATAGGTAAAATCCATGAGGATTACACTGTATTCCTCGACGAGAACGGCTTGCAAGGTGCCCGAATAGGTATCCCGCGTGATTATTATTTCGAGGAGCTAACAGAAGAACAACTTGCACTATTCAACGCTTCCGTAGACAGGATGAGAGAGCTCGGAGCGACCATCATTGATCCTGCGGATATAAAGACCGCTCGGGAAATTAGTTATTCTTCGGTAGTCTTAAACGAATTCAAAACAGCACTGAATGCTTATTTATCTCATTTGGGACCTGGCGCACCAATGCGAACCTTAAAGGATATTATTGATTTTAACCATGCGCATCCTGTGGAGACTTTGAGATATGGTCAAGCTACATTAATAGATGCGGAATATACCTCTTCCGGCACACAAACCGAATCCAAGTATTTACGAAACCGCGTGACTGACCTGAAGCTGTGCAAGGAAGATGGAATCGACGCTACTATGAAGGAATACAATCTGGATGCCCTGCTGTTCCCCGCCGATTTCGGCGCCAGAATTACCTCCAGAGCGGGATATCCGTCTATCGTTGTGCCTTCCGGTTATACATCAGCCGGCGCCCCTTTCGGTGTGACTTTCTCTGCGAAAGCTTATCAAGAGCCCACACTCATCAAGCTCGCCTATGCTTATGAACAAAATTACAAGGTGCGAAAAGCACCCTCGCTAAAGAGTTTTATCTAATCTCTTCTTATATTAAAAGGCCCATAAACGGTGATGTTCTCATTCACTGTTTACGGGCCTTTACTTTTCCAAAATCTACATATACTTACTCGTAGTCACGTTGATTCTCTTCATCGGCAATATTCTGAATTTCATCGGAGTGAATTAGAAACAACTCATATTCCCCTTCAGCATGCAGCTTCAACGCCCGCTCTTTAAAAAACTTCGGACTCCCCTCCGCCGCATCCTCATCATAAAAGAGCAGTATTCCGTCACTTTTGCGGAACAGCAGATCATCTCTGGCCCGAAACTGCCAACTACCGTCATAAGGGGCATTACTGACCGCCCCGAAGAAATCCGCACCCGCAATAATACGCCGATACTCGTTCTGCTTCTCTTCTTTCCACTTCTCTTCCTGTCCGGTATGCGCTGTAATGATCCCAAGCTTTAAGTCCGGATATTGCAGCTTAAGTTCGCTTACCACTTCGCATGCCCACAGATCCACACCATACTGGCCGGGCGTAATCACCCATTCCACGCCTTCTTCAATCAAAGGTTTTAATCGGTTAGCTAGTGCCTTTTTGATATAAGGAATCCCTAGATGCTTATTGTCAAAAATACCGAGCTCGTGCGCACGATACCCCGTTACTAGTAAAGTCTTCATGTGCTGCCTCTTTCCTGGTCGTCTCATTGCAGATTGTGCAACAGAATGCTACCTTTGGCTCCTATAAAATCATTCCATTGTACTTCGTGCAATAGATTTCGGAGAAATCCGTTAAAATAGGTGCTTTTCTCTTCTTTAAGTGTACAAAGTGCAATAGAATTCTTATCCCCCCTCATTTCAGGAGAATCTATTGTACAAAGTGCAACCTAGTGGGCTATAAAGCTCCACATATTTGTTCATTATATAACATTTGCATATTTCATTTCTTTAGGCAAACTCTCAGCGGAAATTAAGCAAACTTTCAGAACTGTTTGTTATATTTCTCCTAATCTATCTTTAACCTACTAAGGAGGAATAAAAAATGAGAAAGTTCGTCCCTATTCTAATATCTGGAGGCCTACTCGCTTCTCTATTATTGGCTGGCTGCAGCGCGAATTCGGAGGCCGAAGGAACAGCTGCTGCAAATAACCAAGCAGACAGGGGTTCAGCAGCCAAACAACCACAAGCAAACGGCAATCAACAAAATGGCAGACCCAATATGTCCATGAATTTCGGTAAGATTAAGAGTGTAAGCGATACTACCCTTACCCTCTATAAATCGGACATGTCTATGCCCCGACAAGGTGCTGGAGAAGGGGACGGGCAGAACAGTCAAGGCGGTACCCCACCGGAAAAACCTGATGGCGATCAAAATACAGGAAACGGCGCTGCGCCCGAGGGTGGGAAGCCACAAGGGGAAATGCCGGAAGGTGGCGGACAAGGCGGCGGGCCACAGGGAGGTAGAATGCAGCAAAGCTTCTCCGATGAAACCACAGACCTTACGATTGATGCGGATACTAAAATCGTAGCGGTTACCTTCGACAATGGCACGCGTCAAGAAAATGCAATCACCTTAGCAGAACTAAAGGCGGATGATATTATCCAATACACACTTAAATCAGATTCCACCGTGGCGGAGAGCATTACATTAAGTAGTGGCAATCCGGGTGGAGCTACTCCAGATGACAGCACGAGCAGCAGCAGCTAATGAAATGCTGCATAACAAAAAAAGATCTCCGGGGACAAGCTGGTCCCCGGAGATCTTTTTTTATACTACGAATTAGTTCTTATCCGACAAAATCAATACTCCACGGGCTGGCACAACAGCAGAACCGCTAACCTTATTGCCAGTCAGAAGATCCGTACGCTCAGTAGCACCAATATCCGCACTCAAATCACCAGTGGTGTGGTTCAGCAAGAATAGGTAGGATGCGCCTTCCTTCACACGTTGCACAGATTCGATACCTTCCGGTGCATTCACTAGCGGCTGAATGTTCTTGTCAGCACACAGATTGGCTAAGAATCCTTTCAAGAATCCCGCTTCTGGGCTGGTAGCCACGTAATACGCCTTACCCTCACCAAAGTTATTCACAGTCAAGGCTGGCATTCCTTTATAGAAATCAGATCCGTACTCTGCCAAAACCTCAGCACCTTCGGCATGAATCAGATCACAGAGCAGATCACATTTGTAAGAACCACTCAAATTGCCCCATGCCTTGTCCATCACAATCTCATTGCTCATCCCTGGCAGCAGTGCATCAATTTCCTCAGCCCAGATCCCTAGTACGTTGCGCAGTTCCCCAGGGTAGCCACCAACGGTTACGAGGTCGTTCTCATTAACAATCCCGCTGAAATAAGTCGTAATGAATGTTCCGCCTGCTTTTACAAAAGCTTCAACCTTCTCAGCAAAACCCGGCTTAACCATATACATCACAGGTGCGATAACAATCTCATATTTGAACAGATTCTCTTCTACACCGATCATATCGGCTTCGATATTTTGTTGGTAGAGTGCATCATAATATTTATGAATCTCATTCACATAATCCAAAGCTACGGATGGTCCGCTTGAAAGGTTGATAGCCCAGCGGTTTTCCCAGTCATAGATAATCCCTACTTTAGCTGCACTACGCGCATCCAATAGCTGATCTCCAAGTTGTCCAAGCTCTTTTCCTAGCTCAGCACATTCACGGAATACACGCGTGTGTTCATGTCCTACATGCTCAATAACAGCTCCATGATACTTCTCACATGCACCAATTGAACGACGCAGTTGGAAGAACAGAACAGTGTCTGCACCACGCGCAACAGCCTGATAACTCCATAAGCGCATAACCCCTGGACGTTTCAGAGAGTTATAGGGTTGCCAGTTCTGCTGGCTTGGCGTTTGCTCCATCAGCATGAAAGGTTGTCCATTCTTCAATCCACGCATGAGATCATGCGCCATGGCCGTGAAGCTGACTGGTGTATCGAGTGAAGGATAGTTGTCCCAAGAAATGACGTCCATATGTTTAGCCCACTCAAAATAGTCCAGTTCATCATAAAAGCCCATCAAGTTAGTGGTAACAGGTACGTTAGGACTGTGCTCCTTAATCGCATCACTCTCAATTTTGTAGCATTCCAGCAAGCTATGCGACATAAATCTACGGAAGTCTAAGGAAATGCCTTGGAAGTTGGTACGGTTACCATCCCATTCTTCACTTAGCTCACTAGGCAGTACAATTTCTTCCCAATCATAAAACGTATGTCCCCAAAAACGTGTATTCCACGCTTTGTTTAATGCATCCAGAGAGCCGTAACGATCCTTTAACCAGACACGGAACGCCGCTTCAGATAAATCAGAATAATCGTAGTTACTGAACTCATTCGAAACGTGCCAAGCTACCAGCGCCGGATGATCCTTATAACGTTCAGCCAGCTTTCCTGCCAGCTTCGCTGCAAACTTGCGGTAAACCGGACTGTTTGGATTCGAGTTATGACGTCCACCGAACTTGCGTTTTCTACCCTTCACATCAACACGAGTAACTTCAGGATAACGATGAGCCATCCAAGCTGGGTGCGCTCCTGTACCTGTTGCCAGACATACGTAAGTACCATTTTTATATAGTCTATCCATTAATTCATCTAGTGATGAGAAATCATAAGTGTCTTCGGAAGGTTGAATCAGCGCCCAGGAAAATACATTAATTGTGGCAACATCAATTCCTGCCAGCTTAAACATACGCTCATCCTCTGCCCATACAGGCGCATCCCATTGCTCTGGATTGTAATCTCCACCGTACCAAATCTTAGGTAATTTATCGTTAATCACACTTCGCACATCCTTTATTGTATAATTATATATATATTGTAATCGGTTAACCTGACGCTATAAATATAAAATAATCTTCCCGTCATATAAGAATATGGAACTAAGAGGAGATGGATTCATTGAAGGGAATCGTGCATCGTAGAATTGTGTTCCCCCATGAGGGTGGACAGCATCTACCTATCACATTAGACAGCATCGGTCACAATCATCAACAGGAAAAAGTATCTCGCTTAGATGGCTACGAAACCTATCATTGGCTCCAAACGGCGTCTGGTGAAGGGGTGATTCATTTTGAGAATGAAAGCTTCTCCCTCCCCGCAGGCAGTGGTGTATTACTTCTCCCCTATACTCCACATCGCTATGAAGCTTCTGCTGCTAACTGGAGCACCTCTTATCTAACGTTCGGAGGCAGCTCTGCAGGTTCTATTTTGGAGACGCTGGGGATGAATATGAATTCTTTTTACCGCTGGGAAAAAGAGGCACCTCTCTCCAAGCTGCTAAGAGAAATACTTGATCAGTATGATGCCTCACAGGATATGTTTGGTCTGACTGCCTCCACAGATGCTTATCGCTTTCTGCTTACTTTAAGCAAATATGGGCAACTACATAACAACACAACAATATCCCGCAATGTAGATAAGCTGCAGCCGCTACTGAAATGGATGGACAGTCATTATGGTGATCCTGATCTCGGACTTAACGATCTAGCCGATCAGCTCGGCGTCTCAGGGCGATATCTCAACAATCTATTCATACAGACCTTCGGGCTATCTCCTTATGCCTATTTCGTACGGCTACGTATCCGTAAAAGCAAAGAAATGCTCGTAAGCCAGCCGGATCTTACTGTAAAAATCATCTCGCAGAGAGTAGGCTTCCGTGATGTTAGCCATTATGTTGCCACCTTTCGCAAGCAGTCAGGGACTACACCGGAGCAGTTTAGACGACTTCACTAATACTCTATGGTGTATAGCTTAATCGCCTCCTGCGTAGTGAAATGCTACATAAGATTGCGTATGACAGAGCTCATCGCTGTGTGGCTCTCATTAGTATGGGCATGTGCGTCAGAGTAACTGCATTTAGTACACTTAAATCAGCCTGTTCAGCAGAAAATATCCATATAAGTGTATTCTGTGCAGTTATATTCTCAGCATTTGGCTGAGAACCGCGATACTTCGCATTATAGCTGCACTAAATACAACTAAATCCATTTCATAGCCCGAGAACTTTAAATAAGTGTAGAAAGTGCAGCTATTCCGCACCGCACCAACTCGCCATTTGCCCCAGCGTAACATTCTGCACCATTCCACTCGCCTACCACTCCAGCGTAACATGCTGCACCGCACCAACTAACTTGCCTCGACAGCTCCTCCGACCCAAGGAGCACATTCAATTGCACTTCATACATTAGAATGCACTTTTCCATCTCATTTCGAGCGTTCTGTTGTACTTCGTGCATTAGAATCTTGTGAAATCCATTAAAATGGAGGCTTTCCACCAATCTGATTGCACAATGTGCAACAGATCTCAAATTCCCCCACCCAAAAAGGAATTCTATTGCACAGAGTGCAATCCCATTCACAATCCCAAAGGATTCAATCATAGGTCGAAGGAGATAAGAACGCCCTCCCCATCAACGGTTACTAAGAATCCTTTCACATCTTCAGAATTTCTACACCATATGGCTCAAGCTGCAGCTCTCCTGAATAAATCGAGTGATCGAGCAGACTGCTATACTCTTGTGGCAAGGTGACTGTCACAGACTCCCGGCTCAAGTTAAGCAAGAATAAGAAGCTGCCTTGATCTCCCGAACGCACAGAGGCCTGTACTCCATCCGGCAGTCCCTCAAATCTAAACAGCCCCTGCTGTTTAGAAAGGCGCTCCAACAACACTGACCAGAAGCGCTCTTCCATATGCGTTCCAAAATAATAAACCTGACCCTTCCCAAAAGCATTAACGGTTACAGCCGGTGTTCCACTATAGAAATCATCGCTATACCAAGCAATCGGCCACGCCACAACTGGTCTCAGGATGTCGCACCACTGCGTGCATTCATATTGGTTCCCCTCAGCATCAACAACCTTATGGGTTTCAGCACCAATCGGATCATACTCCAGTACTTCAACCCCTGTGCAATAGCTCAGTAGTCCCGGCAGTGGCTGCATGACTGCGATGTTATTTGTAGTTTTCACGCCACTTCGGTTGGTAATGAGCAAGGTGCCGCCAGCTAGTGCAAAATCCTCCAAACTACGTACGATCTCCTCATCCAGCAAGTATAAATTTGGTGCGATCACTACTTTATATCCATCCAGTGGTTGTCTGAGGTCAATCACATCGCAGCCCAAGCCAAGCTTTGTCACTGCACGATGGATCTGTTTAATATTCTCATAATAATCAAATCCCTCAGCTTGAGGCTGAATATCCAGTGCGGCTTTCTCTTCATGAGAATGTAGAATCGCCACTTCATGCTTTAATGTCGTTCCAGTCAGCCTTTCCCCAAGTGTATTCACTTCATGGCATAGCTGAGTGAACTCTGCAAATCTGCGTCCTGGGACATTACTGTGATCAATCAGTCCATGCCAGAATTGCTCTGCACCTGCGGCTGCACTACGCCAACGGAAATGAACGACAGTATCTGCGCCTCTGGCTATCGTCTGCCACGCATAAGCACGAAGCATCCCAGGATACGGCGTTCTCCACATCGGCATCCAACAACCTGGTGAGCCGCTTAGCTGCTCCATGATCCAGAAGTTTTGACGTTTAATCCCTCGGGTTACGTCTAACGAAAGTGCTCCGCTACATGGTGTTGTCGCTTGCTTGGTTGGTGAAGTATTCGGATAATAGTCAAATGCAGCGATATCCAGATCAGCACCGACTGCGTACATATCCAGACGCTGCGGATAGCTGTGAAAGTTATGAGTGATAAAATGCTGCGGACAAACAGACCTCAAAATATCAATCTGCGTCTTCTGGAATGCTACCACCGAATCCCACTGAAACCGCTGATAATCTAGCAGAAACGATGGATTCTGATGTGGCGATCCGCCCAGTGGAACCGTAAGCTCATTCCAATCGCTGTATTCTCCACTCCACACAACCGTTCCCCACTCTACATTCACCCGATCAAGGCTGACATATTTGGCTTTTACCCAAGTGCGAAACGCTATATTGCAAGCGTCACAATGACAATCTAACATACCGAATTCATTGTCAGTCTGCCAGCCTATAACGGCCGGGTGTTCACTATAGTGCTCAGCAAGACGCTGGGTAATACGGCTTCCGTATTCACGTAAAGATGCACTGTTATAACAGCGATGTCCGCGTACCCCTGGGTGGAATATATCTCCGTTCGCAAACACTGGCAGCACGTCCGGAAATTTCGTAGTTAACCATCTAGGAGGTGTAGCAGTCGGCGTACCGATCACAACTTGCAGTTCATATTTGTGAAAAAGATCCAGCGCGCGATCCAGCCACCCGAACTGGTAATTCCCCTCCGTAGGCTCTAATCGGCTCCATGCAAACTCGGCGACTCGAACTACCTTAACACCTGTTTCCTTCATTAAACTGATATCCGGTTCCCACATGGATTCTTCCCAATGTTCCGGGTAATAGTCCACACCCATCTGAATAGGATCAAATCGTTTCATCGGCGCCCTCTCCCCTAGCTAAGATAAAAGGCGCTCCCCGTCTCATATTGATGAGGTATACGGAGAACGCCTTTGTGAACTACTTGTCCATTTTAATCTTTTTTATGAACGAGCTTTCCTTATTTCTTAAGCTTATCCCAAGCTGCTTGCATGCCAGTCATCCAGCCGTTCACATCCACTTTGCCAGCAATCATCTGTTGAATAACACTAGCAAATTCTTGGGTTACACCATCAGGGAATTTAGAGGATTGCAAACCATACACCTTGTCTTCTTTTACATAATTCCATACGTCAGATCCAAGCTTACCGATATCTTCAGGAGTAGCTTCGATTGTGGATAAAGCAGGAATGAATTTCCATTTTTTAACGATATACTCTTTACCCATATCAGAAGTTACCAACCAGTTCAAGAAGGTTTTAGCTTCTTCTTTAGATCCGGAATCTTTGTTTACAACAAGGTTAGCAGGAATACCTACAGTCATTTTATCGTTTTTCTCAGCATCTTCATTGATTGGCATTGGGAACATCCCGATGTTCATATCAGGTGTGATGTTATCTACAAGTGTCTGTGCCCAGTTCCCTTCTTGCATCATTGCGATTTCACCTTTAGCAAACATAGCCAAGTGAGTGTTAGCATCTGTGGTCAAAGGATTTTTTTGTCCGTATTTCAAAGTCAGGTTGAGCAAGTTGCTCCAATCTTCAAACACTTTGTTACCTACGATTGTACCCGTACCCTCATTCAAGCTCTTAATGAAGCCATTTACATCGTCTTGTTGTGCAAATGCTACGCTAATGCCTTGGTTACCAAGGAGCCACCATTCTTGATATGCATTACCAAAAGGAGTTACGTCAATGGCTTGTAGTTTCTTAGCCGCTTCTTCTAGTTGTGACAATGTTTTTGGAGTTTCAGTGATGCCTGCTTTTTCAAACAGGTCTTTGTTATATACAAATCCAATACCTTCAAGGTTCATTGGCATACCGTATACTTTACCGTCTTTAGTCATTGGCTCTGCAGCCATAGGAATCAGATCTTTCACCCAAGGTTGGTCGGACAGATCCTCCATCTTATCTCCCCAAAGCTCCATTTCAGCATATCCACCATTGGAGAAAATGTCAGGTGCGTCGCCGGAAGCAAACTTCGTCTTCAGTGCTGCTGCGTAATCCGCACCACCACCAACGGTTTGGATATCCAGCTTGATGTTAGGGTATTCTTTTTCAAATTCAACCTTGAGCTCATTCAGACCTTCAACGATTTCAGTTTTGAACTGAAAGATTTTAACCGTTTTTACTTCGCCTTTATCCGTGCCAGCGCTTCCATTTTGTGAGTTACTAGAAGCGTTATTGCCTCCACCACATGCTGTTAATGCTAAACTCATAGCCATTACTGCCGAAAGTGCAACTGCCGAGCGTTTCTTATTCATTATGTTTTCCCCCTTAAGATTGTGGATCAAGTCTACAATATTTGGAACGGAGGGCTCGGTGTTAACCTTTCACCGAGCCAGCCGCTATTCCCTCAACAATGTAACGCTGCATAAACAGATAGAAGATGATAATTGGAGCAATCCCGATTACGAGAGCCGGAAGCGCCATATCCCATTGCTTGGTGTATTGACCAAAGAAGGAGAAGGTCGCCAGCGGAATGGTACGAAGTTCTGGTGCCTGAAGAATCAAGGAAGGCAGCAGATAATCATTCCATATTCCAAGTGCATTCAGCACGATCGTTGTCATTACCATTGGCTTCAGCAAGGGAAGTACTATGCGGAAGAATACGGTAATTGGATTACATCCGTCAACTGTTGCCGCCTCTTCGATTTCAAGCGGAACGGACTTGATAAAACCGTGGAACAGGAAGATTGCCATTGGAACACTGATCCCTAGATTCGTAATGATCAATCCTAGGAAGGAGTTGTTTACTCCAATTACATTTACGACTTTCAAGATTGGAATCATGATCGTTTGAAACGGAACAACCATTGCAGCTACGAACAACAGCAGCAAAAATTGATTGAATTTCGTATTCGCCCGAACCATACGATAAGAAGCCATCGCACTAAACAGAGAGATCAGAATAACACTGATAACCGTTATGATAACCGAATTTCGGAAAGCTTCACCAAACCGTGCCAATTTCCAAGCATTTGTATAGTTCGACCACATAAATGTCTGTGGCCAGCTTGCGGCATCACTCAGAATTTCACCGAAGGATTTCACTGAGTTCGCAAGTAAGAAATAAAATGGAGAGAGGAAGAGAAGGGCAAGAAGAATCATCAACACCTCTACGCCGATATTCCATCTGCCTTTTGACTTAGCGTTCATTAAGCTTCTACCTCCTTGCTCTTCGTAATACGGACCTGAATCAGAGTGATAATCGCTACGATAACAAAGAACAGCAGCGCTTTAGCAGTACCCAGACCGTAACGATTGTTCAGGAAGGCTTCATTGTAAATATTCATGGCAACCGACTCTGTAGATTTGAACGGTCCACCTTTCGTCAAGGAAAGGTTAAGGTCGAACATTTTGAAGGACCAAGAAATCGCTAGGAACAATCCGATAGTTACAGCAGGCATGATCAATGGAACTACAATGCTTCGCAGGACCTGCCAACGGGAGGCACCATCAATATCAGCCGCTTCCAATACTTCTTTCGATACGTTACTTAGAGAAGCGATGTAGATAACCATCAGATAACCAGATGACTGCCAAACAAAAACCATCACAATCGCCCAGAAGCCGGTTGTTGCATCACCCAGCCAAGGAAGATTAAAGAACGACCAGCCGGTGAGTTCTCCCATCGTTGCGAACCCTTTGATGAAGATAAATTGCCAGATGAACCCAAGCAACAATCCCCCAATAACGTTCGGCATAAAGAAAATAGTCCGAAGCATGTTCCGTGTCTTTAAAGGTTTCGTTAACAGATAAGCTAGAAAGAATCCTACCACGTTAGTCAAAACAACACCTAACACAGTAAATCTTACTGTAAACCAAAAGGAAGACCAGAAGTCGGGGTCATTCGTAAATATAGTGGAGAAGTTTTGAAATCCGACCCAACTTACATGACCAGATACACCGTTCCAGTCTGTGAAAGAGTAATACATCCCCATGATGAATGGGATAATCGTTATTAAGGTAAAAAACAAGACTGCAGGACCAACGAAAAATGCTTGTTGACCTAACTGGGACAACTTAGTGCCGCGCATTTATTGTCCCCCCCTTTCTTTTGCTCACTTACTTGTTTATGCTTTATACACATATTATCTGTTTTTTTGAGGCTACCTCACACCTACGGAAGTGATCTTTCAGGTGTAAAATATTGATCGGATGTGACAAATTTCGATGAAATGGAACACGATTCGCACAAAAATGATCGTTTTCATCCTACTCCCAACTTTAATCTGCATTATGGCCACAATGTTTATAAGTTACCACTTTAGTACTCAATCCTTAAGAACAAGAGCAGTAGATGAGAATACGAATCTTCTCTTTCAAGGCACTAAAAATATCCAAAGTCTGATTCAGGAGCTGAATCGACTCTCCCTTATCGTTTATTCAGATTCAGAATTCTACAGGTCACTGGAAGCCGGATACGAGGATATGCTAGCCAATGCAAGAATCTACTCTTCTCTGAATTATATTTCATCCTCTATGCCTGACATCTCTCAGGTCTATTTATACGGTGTCAAAGAAAACACAGCTACTCTGCTTACCCAGAGTACACCGAAACGTTGGCAGGGTATCCCACCTTATCCTGACTCCAAAATCACTACCGAGTCTACGGTATCCATACAGAGCACGCATATAAGTCATAGCTACGGCCTAACGGCACCGATCCCGCAGTTCGTACCAGAACCAGTGTTTACCTTGCATAGAAGAATTGAAAAGGTCCCTACCACAAAGGCACTTGGCTACCTGTCGATTGATGTCAAGCTAACAGCGCTAACCGACATCATCAGTCAGTTATATGACCAGAAGCAAGAGAACATCTGGCTGCTGGATGGCAGCGGAAACATTGTCTATGGGGACAATAGCGAAGAATACGGTAAGAAACTGAAAGGTAATTGGTACAATGCACACATCGCGGGAAATCCTAGCCCACAGGGCTACTTTGAAGAGGATAAAGCCATGTTTATTTACCAGAATATCGAAGGTCCAGGATTGAAATGGACACTGGTAAAGCAGATTCCTGTTTCCTATCTTTTCCGAGAAGCCAATGAAGCGGCAAAGATTAATATAGCACTGATGGTCCTGCTGTTGATTACCATTACTACACTAACAATCCTAATCTCTTTTCGAATCACAGCCCCGATTAAGCAGTTGACCCGCTATATGAATCAGGTCCAGACCGGGAAGCTTGATATCGATATCCGCCCCATGGGCAAAGACGAGATCGGTGTCGTTACAGAGCGGTTCCGCAGTATGATGGATACGATCAACAATCTGATCCTGAGAGAGTATAAGCTGGAATTAACGAATAAAACGAATGAGCTGCGGGCTTTGCAAGCGCAGATCAATCCGCATTTTCTCAACAACACCTTGCAAATCATCGGTACGCTTGCCTTGGAGCTTAAGGTACCCCAAATCTATTCTCTTCTTTCGGCGCTTGCGAAAATGATGCGTTACAGCATGTACAATGAGGAGAAGATTGTCACCGTTAAAGACGAGCTGGATCATGTCAAAGCTTATATTGAATTGCAAAAGGAACGTTTTGAAAATAAATTCAGTTTCCGTTACGATATGGAGGAATCTCTTTTAGAGACATTTATGCCTAAAATGATTCTGCAGCCTATTGTAGAAAATTATTTCAAACATGGGTTTAATCATTCCCGTACGGATGGATTCATTGAGATCACCGCAGCAAGAGCAGGTGACAAGCGGATGGAAATTCGTATCCAAAACAACGGAAATGCCATTCCTTCTGCGAAACTGGATCTTCTACGGCAGAAACTTCAACATTCCACTAGAACAGATATTGATTTATTAAGAAATTCTGAGCAAGACAAGGAAGCTGCTGGATCTGGTATTGGTCTGCCGAACGTTCTGGCACGGCTCAAGCTAGTATGCGGAGACAGTGCCCTCTTGACTGTGGACAACCTCAGAGCGGGTGGAGTGGTTGTAAGACTGGAAATAGACATTATAGCGGAGCGTGAGACGATATGAAGGCGTTAATTGTTGATGACGAAGCGAGAGTTAGAAAAGCAGTTAGACTTCTTGTTGACTGGGACGCGCATCAAATCGATGGGATTCTGGAAGCCGGAAACGGAAATGAGGCCATAGAGATTATTCGGCAAGCAAAACCCGCCTTAGTCATTATGGACATGATGATGGAATCCGGCAATGGCATAGAGTTAATGACATGGGTTAACGAATTTGCCGGCAACACCAAGTTTATTGTGGTCAGCGGACATAATGACTTCGAGTTCGTCCGCCAGACCGTACGCCATGGAGGGATTGATTACATCCTTAAACCCATTGAAGCAGAGGCCATCAATGTTGCAGTCGCTAAGGCAGTGACTGCCTGGCGTTCAGAGGAAGCTGATCGGAGCGAGCGACAGAAGCAGAGTATTCAGCTCAATGAGTTCAAGCCCATCTACGGAGAAAAGCTTCTATCCGCGTTAATCGATGATCCGATCAACTCGGAATTATCCTTCCGAAGATTATGTAACGATGGCATTATCCCGGACAATGTCCTCACTTCGCGCTTAATCCTGGTGCAGACAGACACAGGAAATAATCTCCTGCTCAAACGTTTTGGAGGAGACACTGGACTCATGAATTACGCAATCGTCAATATATGCAATGAATTTCTACAAGGTCAGCATAAGGGTGTGGCCTTTCGTTACTGGGGAGGTCCTTCGGAGATTGCCATTATTCTATGGGATATTCAAACGTCAGTTGTCGAGCTTATAGGTAAAATTAATCATGGTATCTACGCTACCCTACAGGTCCGAATGCATTTCGGAATTAGCTGTATCGGTAGCCTGCCTAAGCAATTACCTTCTCAGCGTGCAGAAGTGGCCGAGGCCCTGCAGCGTCGAAATTTATTAGTTCATGAGGATTACTGCCATTTCTCCAGTTCTTCTGAAGAGTTTAAAGAGCGAAATGAAATCTCAAAGCCAAAAATTCAAGGAAATGCATCTCCGACGATCTTTGCTCGTGTGAAGGAGGATTGGAAAATGGCAGTCATCAGTGGAAGCCCTGAAGTTATATCCTCAGCAGCGCAGCACTGGGTAGATGAGCTTAGCCGAGGTGGTATTGTTACACCAGAGATCCTAAACTCATGGAAGAATGATGCTCTTTTATTCCGTTCCCAGTTAGTACGTGAAATGTTAGGCCCTGATGCCGATAGCGCACTAGCCGAGCTAGAACAGGCCGACCAGCTTCATCCGGCCCCTTATACGAACGGATACTCGTTCTCCTTATTTGCCTGGCGTGACTGGTCATTTGACCTGATGGAGCGACTGTCAGAAGTATTCTCGGCTAAACAAGCTAAAGAACGTAATCCTATGCATGACATCGTGAAATATATTGAACTCAATTACGCCTCCGATCTTTCCCTACAGGAGGTTGCCAGTAAGTTCTATGTTAGCCGCGAATATATATCACGCCGATTTAAACAGGAATACGGCATTAATTTCTCTGATTATATCGTTAACATCCGGATAGATAAAGCTAAGCTGCTTATGCAGAACCCTCGGCTTAGGCTGTCGCAAATTTCTGAAATGGTCGGGTTTCATGATGTGAAATACTTTAGCAAAGTCTTCAAGAAACAGATTGGGGCATCACCTAAGGACTACCGAAACCAGACTAAAATTTAATTCATACCTCGCTACGAGAAAACGATTGTCTCCTTTATGGAAGACAACCGTTTCTCGCACAAATATAAGGATAATGTATAGCGTGAAACTTAAATTCTTATATTTTTAAAAAGGCGTCCGCAACCGTCTTGCCGGCTTCGCCATTCGGATGCGGGTCGTCTGTTCCACTCATATACTCCGGTCTGATAAGATGATCATCTGGTGCAGGTAATGACAATAGGCTTGCTATATCAAACACCCGGCTCACACCTATAGGCGGATTGGACAAAATCTCACGATTCACCTTGCGCCAAGTCTCTTCTCTCTCGCCCTGGAAATTGAATGGCGGTACCGTACCTAGAATAATACTAGCTTCAGCATTTGCCCCCTTGATCTTAGAAATAAGGGTCTGCAAATCACCAAGAAGCTCGTCCGCCGAACGGCAGCCAATATCAATGTCATTTACTCCGAGTACGATCATCACTTCATCACTCTGCTTAGCTTTGTTTAGCCATGGGCCATCCGCGGCCACATCATAAGCTCGAGCCCAGCCAGAGCCGAGATTCCATACCCCAATATCCGTGCTAAGGCCATCCGCAATTCTCGCAACCCAATATTCGTACGCATCCTTTAAGGTCCGCACACCTTGAGTAATCGAATCCCCCAGAAATACTAGTCTCTTGGTAACAGATTTCTTATACCCAATAAAGCTTGGCAGTACCAAAAGATTATCAGACACAGTAAAACCATCCGCTGATTGCTGTGCAGCAAGATTTCCAGGCCCGTCATAAGCTGTAGCCAGCATCCCTTCTACATTGAAAGGAATCGATTTGCCTGCAGTGAGCGTCTTAATCGTCCACGTAAATGCCAAGTAATGACCCTCCGGTAGAACAATGCTTGTCTCATCACTCCAGAAACATTCACCAGCCGCAACGGTTTTTGAGGCTTTGCTCTCAAAGGTAAGCGCATGCTGTGTATTTTCAGTTATCGTTCCGTCTGGTTCTGTTCCTCCGTCAGCGATATAAGCTGTCTCGATAACCCAGTCGCCTCCAGGTTCACTGCCTACAGCTTCTTGCCCTTGATCCCATGTAGAATCCACCGCATTGCTATGCCAGAACTTTAACTTTAACGTACCATTTTCCCTTAAACGAATATAAGTCCGGAACGTATGCGTAAACGGTTCTTGCCTATTCATTATAAAATTCGCTGCAGTTGAAAGAACCGTTGCTGAGGTATAATCCGTCTGGTTCAATACTCCACTTCCCTTGGTTAAATTAGTATCCATAACGTTTCCCCCGTTATTCAGTAAGATTGTAACACTAAAACCTCTCCAATAAACTAAGGGAACAGATCGTCCACCCTGTTTACAAGAGAGGTTATGGCTATATCAATATGCTTTAAGAAACAATCTTATTTCAATGTGATCGTAAACGATACGGTTTTTGCACCTGCGTTTACTTTTACTGTATTTTCATCTACTTGCTCTGCACCTGCTACAGAAGCGATAGCTCCCAGATCTTTAAGGGAAAGCGAGAATTCTTTACCGCTGCCTTCCGCAGTAACTGTTACCATACCGCCTTTACGGTCAGCCTTCACAGTCAATTCAGGAGCACCTTTAAGATCACGAACGGTTGCAGAAGTCGTGGTGCCATCTTCAAGTGAATACAAGCCAAATTTCACGCCATTCGCATAGTCGTAATCCGGTTTGTTATCCACACTGCCAATTGCCAGCAAGGAATTCTGGCGAACGAATAGGGGCAGGCTAAAGAAATCATATTTCTCTTTGCGCCATGATCCGCCCTGTACGGTTTCACCAGTAAGCAGGTGAGTCCAGCGACCAGCCGGCAAGTAGTACTTCGCTTCACCGTTTTCTTGGAAGATAGGGGCTACAAGCAAGGATTCACCTAGCATGTATTGACGATCCAACACCTCGCAGGTAGGATCTTCCGGGAATTCCATAACCATAGCCCGCATAGAAGCCCAGCCATGTTCATGAGCCTGTCCTGCTACATCATACAGATATGGCATCAAGCTACATTTAAGTTTGGTGAAGAAACGCGTAACATCACAAGCTTCATCATCATAAGCCCAAGGCACACGGTACGAAGTGCTACCATGCAGACGGCTGTGACTGGACAATAGTCCAAACGCCAACCAGCGTTTAAATACATGTGCCGGAGCCGTGTTCTCGAATCCGCCGATATCATGACTCCAGAAACCGAAACCTGACAAGCCCAGAGACAATCCACCACGAAGGCTCTCCGCCATGGATTCATAATCTGCGTAGCAGTCACCGCCCCAGTGAACCGGGAACTGTTGGCCACCGGCAGTTGCAGAACGTGCGAACAATGCTGCTTCATTCTTACCAAGCTTCTCTTCTAGCACTTCAAATACAACCTTGTTGTACAGTTGCGTGTAATAGTTGTGCATTTTCATCGGATCAGATCCATCGAAGTAAACTACATCTGTAGGAATACGCTCGCCGAAGTCTGTCTTGAAGCTATCTACACCCATATCTACCAAATCACGCAGGTAGCCGGCATACCATTCACAAGCCGCAGGGTTGGTAAAGTCCACCAGCGCCATTCCCGCTTGCCAAAGATCACATTGATAAACGTCACCGTTAGGTTTTTTGAGCAGATAACCATTTTTCTTGCCTTCTTCAAACAAGCGGGAACGTTGCCCGATATAAGAGTTGATCCATACGCAGATCTTCAGCCCTTTTTCTTTCAGGCGTTTCAGCATGCCTACTGGATCAGGGAATACGCGCTCATCCCACTGGAAATCGGTCCATTGATATTCACGCATCCAGAAACAATCGAAGTGGAATACACTCAGTGGTAAATCGCGCTCTGCCATACCATCTACGAAAGAGTTTACGGTTGCTTCATCGTAGTCGGTAGTGAAAGAAGTCGTCAGCCACAGGCCGAATGTCCAAGCTGGCGGAAGTGCAGGTTTGCCAGTAAGTGAGGTATAGTTACTGATCACTTCCTTAATGGTAGGACCATCAATCACGAAGTATTCCAGGCTTTCTCCAGCTACACTGAATTGCGCTTTTTTCACTTTTTCCGAAGCGATCTCATAAGAAACCAGCTCAGGATGGTTAACAAATACGCCATAGCCTTTGCTGCTTACATAGAAAGGAACGTTCTTATAAGCTTGCTCGGAGCTAGTACCACCGTCTTTATTCCAAAGATCTACGGTCTGTCCATTCTTTACAAAAGCGGTAAAACGCTCGCCCAAACCATATACGAATTCACCTACACCGAGATCCAGCTCTTCACGCATATACGTGTTGCCGTCTTGATCTGTGATATAAGCCATGGACTTGAAACCGCTGCCTGTAATTCTCTCGTCTCCACGATAGAAATCCACAGCCCATTGTTGGCCTTTGCGAATCACTACACGAAGTCCGCCGCTGATCAGTACAGTCTCGGAATCGGTTTCTTCAATCTTAACATGATCTCCAGTACCTTTTGTGAGTTCGAAGACTGGACCGCGTTCTTGTACGCCATCATGATGAATAATCTTAACCCCTACCACACCTGGAAGCGGGGAATGAAATTTTACAGTAAGCAGGGTTGAGTTCAGCGTCGCTGAACGCCCTGTGATTGGAGTGGTTTGAGTAATTGCTGTTAATCCTTCTGGAGTCTTTTCTACAACATAATTTTGAACTGCACCGTTAATCGTGATACCATCACGCACCAGCCAGAGACCATCAGTGAATTTCATTGTGTACTTGCCACCTTTCAATTTGGTGTTTATAGTTGCATTATACCGATAAAAAATAAACAAAACTAATACTATATAGCTCATTTATAACACTATTTTGATGTTTTTTCCGAAAGAGGTGGCATTTATGGACCGTACAACCCAGAGTTTGCTAAAAGAAGACAGAGTGCATGGCGAAAGCATGTTTCCGCTTGCAGCTTATTGGATAGAATTACCGGCTGGAACACATGTCCTCGATACCCATTGGCATGAAGAAGCGGAGTTTTTTATGCTGCTCGAAGGTGAGATTCTGTTTCAGGTGGATACCGAATATTTCCCACTTAAAGCCGGTGAGGCTGTATTTATCGAGTCCGGTGATATTCACGCTGCCTATGTACTTAACGAAGACACACCCTGCAAATTTTGTGCGCTCGTGTTTCTTCCTGATCTTCTGGCTAGTGCCCAATATGATACGATCCAGCAGAACACCATCTTACCCCTTCAGGAGAAAAGACAAAGCTTTCCTCGCCACCTAACACCAGCTGTGAAATGGCAACATGAACTTCTCGGGCACTTAGAACGCATGATGGACGCCTACGCTGCGCAATCTCCCGGGTTTGAAGCTTTTATTAAAGGCACGTTGCTCATCATGCTCTCGCTGATTGCCCCAGAGGATCGTTTTGTAAACCGCAGCCAGCTGGATGACGCTGATACTACTAAAATCAATCGACTTAAGAAGATTATTCTCTATATTCAGGATAACTATCAGGAGCCGATTCGAACTCGTGATCTCTCTGAGCTGATTCCCATGAGCGAAGGACAGTTCTGCCGTTTTTTCAAAGAAATGACCCGAAAGACTCCAGTGGATTACATTAACTCTTACCGGATTCGCCAAGCCGCCGATCTACTGCAACAAAGCGACAGAAAAATATCCGACATCGCATTCGAAGTCGGATTTGATAATGTAAGCTATTTTATTAAAGTATTTCGCAGAGCGATGAAATGCTCGCCTTCGGAGTTTAGGAAGGAGTCCCGTTGACATCTTGCTGTTCGACTTAGCTAACGGCTCTCTTTATTAATTCTTCTTGTTCATCTACCGATATATTATAAATAGATCTTATCGTCGTAGGAGGAGAATGAGCCATGCATATAACGAATATGACCACTGCTATGGGAACGAGACTAAATGTAGCTGGTAGTCATCAAACTAACGATAAAACCATAAATTCAAACAGTAAGACGAGCGGTAGCGGAGACCACTTATCGATAAGCAAATCTGCAAAAGCAGCTTTTCAAAATCAATCTAAAATGAGCGGAATGGTTGATTCTCTACTTAAACAAAAACAGAGTATCATCGATAGCAAGAACAGCCTAATTGAAAGAACCACCAAAAACTCACATAACCTTGATTCTATTCAAGATCAACTTAAGGAATTCGATAAACAGCTCCAAACGATTGACCAACAAATTGCAAAACACGCCTTCGAAGAGCAACAAAAGAGCTTAGAAAATGCTCAGAAAGCAGATCCATCGGATGAACCTAAAACCGAGCAAGAGGTACAAAACGAAAGATTGAATACGATTGTTGCTATAAGCCAAAATGTTTCTCAAATGGAGGTTGTTTCTTCTACCCACACTAAGATGCATGGCGAGGCAAGAGTTCTGACCAAGGAAATCGAATTGGATGAAGCCCGTTCTACTCATTCCGCAACAGCCAAACGTGAGCAGTTATCCAAAATCGAAGATAGAATATCGGAAATGAATGAAACGTTAGGCGATACTATACAAGAAACCGGAGATAAAATTAAAGATCAGGAACGGTCTGAGAAATTAGCCACCTACCAAGAAATTCAGCGTTTTGCCGAAGATTCTGATAAATCGCAGCTAGAAATACTAATCTAACAAAAACAAAATTCTATATATAGAAAAAGCAATCGGACCTCTACCACATCAAAGGGTTTGCCGATTGCTTTTTTATATGCAGATGACTTTATATTGTTCAACTATTCCTTCCGAATCACAATAAAGCAGGTGCTGTCCGGTAGCGCCACTTCCTGTCCGCTCTCATCCATGAACCTTACTCTGTCGCGCAGCGCTTCGGTATAACCTTCTTGCAAGTAATGCCGGAAGACTTCAATCTTTGCTTGCTTTCCTAAAGTCTGATCAATAAATGAGGCAAATTTCGCAGGAGTAAAATAACCAAACTGTTCTTGTACCTCATGAATATAAGCCTCCTCGCCCCAAGTATACGTATATAAAAATTCCATAGCATCATTAACAGGCATGAGTACTTCTTGCTCTCCTAATCTTTGATACTGAATCTGACGTCCGGCAAAATCCTTCGCATAACGCTCCAGCCACGCCATACCGTCCTCCTCCAGAAAGCGAACTCTCCGCAGCAATGCTGTGGGCTCGGTCATTATCCCATCGCGGATAATGATAACCCCGCCCACTGACAATACATCAAAAGCACTTCGCAGAGCGGCCGAAACGGTATCATGATTGAACTTTTTACCGTTAAGCGGCACATAAGAATATAGTTCATGCAAAATCGAAGAAAAAATCACCGTGTCCACCGTTCCAGCCTCCACGAAATCTTTAAGCTTCAACGCATCTCCCTGCTGGACCTCCCAATGCCGCCCTTCCCGTTGCTTGCGCTGCCGCAGAGCTTCCACTACATTGCTCGATATATCAATACCGATAGGAGTAACCTCTGGCATACGCTCTTCCAGTAAATCCAGCAGCACACCGCCGCCCGGACCGATATCCAGCACTTTTTGTCCAGTGACATGCTCCAGAATCACAGCCTTATAATCTCCTGAATGATTCATTTGGCTTAAGTAGGTATCTTCATTATGAAAACGGTCGAAGGCATCCCTCCGCAGCTCGAACAGATCGAATAACAGCAGTACTGCACGTTCATATAACGGTGATTTTTCAGCTTCCATACAGAATTCGATCAGCTTCTCTGCCGCTGCCGAAAATTGGAACTGAAAAAATACCGTGTCTGGCAGATACTCCTTAGCATAAGGACGAAGGATTAGATGAGGGTTCTCATCACGTAAGGTCCCTTTTTCAATATCTTCCCATGTAAGCTCCGCTAAATATTTTTCTATAATCCGCTTCTTATAAACATTGATCTTCTTAACACCCTTGTAGTCATAGTAAATGCTGTTCATAACCTGCTCGAAACTGATATGGCGTAGGGGTTCATGCTGAGCCCTTTGGGCTGCAAGCAACATCACCTTCAGAAATTGCTCCAACGAGAAGGTCTGCATTGCAGATTCCACATACCAGAAGATAGTTTTACTTAAAGACTCTAACCGTTCCGCATGGAAGCCTTCCTGTGTCAGCTTTGCCCATTCCGTAGTGAAATCCTCTCCTCTAGAGATCGGACCTAACCGCATTCTGCGCAGTCTTTCTTTCATCGGCATTGGACTAGCAAGTTCACCGGATGAAATCAGAGCGATAAGCTGCTTCACTTCATGCTCTACATTCAGCCAGAGCTCGGGGGATACAGCGCCGATGATGCAATGATTGAGTACGGTTAGCAAGCGTTCAAGTTCCTCGGCAGTCAGTAACTGTTCTTCCACAAGATCACGGAGCGGCTTATTTACTTCTGGAGGCACCTCCCCACGGATTTGCTGACCTATCAGTCCATGGGTTTCAATAAGCCGATGAACCAGTGCACTTGTTTCAGAGACCGTACCGCTCAAATGTTTCCCGTATAACTGTGCGGAACCCATATTATGTACAAAACAATTAATGCCTTCCTCCTGCCAAAGTAACCTTTCCTTCAATGTGCCACCCTTAGCCGTTTCTGACCAAATTAACGTTTCTTCCACAAGCTCTTTGATCCAAATAGAGCGGGGAAGTTGGTCCAGAATCAGCAGACTGCGTTCCACATAATCCAGTACAGGATTCCTGCGATCCAGCTCCTCCAGAGATTCCACACGCTCCAAATTGACAATTTGCTCCTCCGCTTGAACGATAAGCTTCAGCCAGAGGTTATCCTCCAAATGATCTTGTATTCCTCCACGGTATAAGGTGATGGCTTCCAGCGATTTCAGCATATACTCCTCCTTCGCTCCAAGTGGAGACTATATAGACTTATTATTATATATACACTCCCATTCATTAAAAAACAGAACCAGGACTCATGAAATAGCCATGTCCCAGTTCTGTTTACATTCAAATCTTTAAGTTCCGAACCGTTGCCGGTATCCGCATTTGCGGCACAGCTCTTCCACTGCCTCTCTACGAGAGAATCCATAGAATAGATTATTCGCTCGCTCGCCCTCTACGATTTCTGAGAATGGAGTCTCATGAATGTTGCCGAGGTTGATTACCCCTTCACCATCTAGACAGCACGGCACAACGGTACCATCCACGAGGATTGCCGCTTGGCTGCGCAGTGCATGACAGAATCCTTTTCCGTCGTCCTCCGGTTCGTTCAGTGCAGGCCAACGGAACTCATGGTCCTGATTGAGATACACCCGAGGAGCAATCTTGACGCCGCTGCCAGGTACAACCTTTTCTTCAATTTTAAAATCAAGATTAAAGGCTTCCTCTAGCATAGCAAGAGTCTCACGATTACGATTCTTCTCTAGATTAGTCAGGTTATCCTCCGTCAAATTCCACAACCGGAAGGAAATAATCACGCCTTGCGCAGAGGCTTCCCGTACAAAAGAAATAATCTCCGCCAAATACCCTTCGCGGTTCTCAGATCCCTCATGCCCATCAAAGCTATGCAGAGAGAAGTTCATCTGTCGTAGTGCAGGTTTGCCGAGAATCTTAGGGCCTGCCTTATGAATTAACGTACCGTTGGTAGTAATATTGACCTTAAACCCTTTGGCATGTGCGGCATCCAGCAGTTCACCAATCTTTGGATGCAGCAATGGCTCACCTTTTACGTGAAGGTAAATATGATTACTATGCGGTTTAATTTCATCTAATATCGTATTAAAAGTATCGAGCTTCATAAAGTTCTTCGTTCGGGCGGTTGGTGGACAAAAGCTGCAGGCTAGGTTGCAGACGCTTGTTATCTCAATGTATACCTTTTTAAAAGTCTTCAAGTGCTGCTCCCCATTCTATTTATAGATCTGCGGCATAGCGGAGGCCGATCTGTGCTCTGGCTTCCTCCATAACTTCTGCTACTGCCAAGGAATTCGCATGTGTATTAACCCTGCTTTCCCGTTCACCATTCTTAATTAAGTTGATAAATTCCTCAACCTCATAATACATAGACTCGAACACCTGAGGCTGTGTAAGCTCCTCGACGGTCCCGTCACGATAATGAATCTTCACTTGATAGGGTTGGTTGATCTTATCGATCACCATTGTACCACTTTCCCCTTGAATCTCGGCTGGCAAATAGGAATCAGCGATCTTGGAATGCATCACAACTGCATCCATATCATCATATTGCATGACAAGACTTCCTTCACCATCCACTCCGGAAGACAGCATAAGACCCACGGCCTTTACAGACTTCGGTTTCCCAAACAACACTACCATAGGATATAAGCAGTAAACGCCAAGATCCATCAACGAGCCATTAGAGAATGCCGGATTAAAAGCATTTAACACTGTTCCCTGCCGATAAGCATCATATCTCGATGAGTATTGACAATAGCTCGCAAAATAACGACGTACTTGGCCAATCTTATACAAATTGTCTCTGATCACTCCGAAATTCGGCATAAATGTCGATTTCATTGCTTCTACCAACAGCACATCATTGTTCTGAGCGGCTTCAATCATGGCTCTAAGCTCCGCACTGTTTGAGGCAGCCGGTTTCTCACAGAGCACATGTTTGCCATGGTTTAAGCACATAATCGCCTGCTCAGCATGCATGGAGTTCGGGCTTGCAATGTAAATAGCATCGACATCTTTACTGGAAACCATATCTTCCAAATTCGTATAAATTGTAGCTCCAGCATATTTTGCAGCAAAGGCCTGACCTTTCTCCATTGTGCGGGAGTACACGGCTGTCAGGATAAACTCCTCATTCTCCAAGCCGGCTTGCACGAAGCGGTCTGTAATAAAGTTTGTTCCAATGACCCCGAAACGAATTGTCATGATAATCCCGTCCTTTTTAGTTCTTACTAAAACTCTATATGCTATTTTCTCACTCTCTGGGTAGTCATGTCTACTTTTCAGGACAAATTTCCGACAAATTCCGATAGATCCAACTTGTGAAAAAAAGCACCACTGCATCATCTTTTGTCGATATCAAACTATTCATAGTAAACAGCGACATTATTTGTCGAAGGATGCAGTAAAAAGGCTCCCATTCTTAACTTAAGAACAGGAGCCTGCTGAGCCATACGGATTTACAACTTATTTATAAAAAGCCTGCAATTGACGCACAATTTCATCCTTGTCATGATCCACTACGGTTTGGTGTTGTGGCATCTCGAACAACGCTTTAATTTGTGCCGGGAATTCCTGTTTAATGTCGATCAGAGTAATCGCCTCATCAAACTTAGCTGGATGTGCGGTCGCAAAGGTAATCCCAATCTCATCCGAACCATTAAAAGCTTCGTAAGCTGCGATTCCACATGCAGTATGCGGATCAAGCAGGTAACTATATTCTTTTTGATACTTAGCAATTGTATTCAAGCATTGATCATTCTTCACGCCAAGCGCTGCAAAATCCTGCTGCACCTGCTGAAGCGCCTCGCCTTCAACCGTAATCTTGCCCTCGGTTTGCAGCTTGGACATATACGCAGACAGCTTCTCGGAATCTTCGCCAACCAAATAATACAGATACCGCTCAAAATTGCTCGCCACTTGGATATCCATCGAAGGGCTGTACGTACTTGTGAAGCCGCCTGGTTTGTATTCCCCAGTGTTCACAAAACGCTCCAAGATGTTATTTTCATTCGTAGCAATAATGAGTTTGTTAATCGGTAAGCCCATTTGCTTAGCCAAATATCCGGAGAAAATATTACCGAAGTTGCCGGAAGGCACGCTGATGTTAATCTTCTTCTCGTTGCTGCCATCAACATGCAAATACGCATAGAAATAATAGACGGTCTGCGCCAGAATACGCACAAAATTAATGGAGTTGATCGCACGCAGATGATAGCGACTCTTAAAGTCGAGATCCGCGAACAGATCCTTAATCACCTTTTGGCAATCATCAAAGTTACCATGAACAGACAGGTTCAGTACATTACTGTCATCAACCGTAGTCATCTGCAGCTCCTGCACTTTACTAACCTTACCATGGGGATGAAGAATACAGATCTTGATTCCTTCTTTTCCGCGAACGCCCTGAATGGCTGCCGCCCCAGTATCCCCCGAGGTTGCTCCGAGGATGTGGATGATCTTGTTCTGCTTTTTAGAAATATACGAGTACAGCTCACCCATAAACTGCAGTGCTACATCTTTGAAGGCAAAAGTAGGGCCATGGAACAATTCCAAGACATATAAAGAATCGTTCAATTGTTGAATAGGCGTTACTTCCGGCGTGCGGAAATTACCATAACTAGTATTGACCATTTCCTGCAAATCTTCTAAAGGAATCTCATCATTAGTGTAATAGGCGAAAATCTTCAGGAACAATTCCTGGTAGCTAAGACTTCTCCACTCTTCTAAAGTAGCTGCTGAAACTACAGGAATCTCGGAAGGAACCATCAAACCGCCGTCATCAGCAAGTCCCATCAACACCGTATCGATAAAGCCTTTAGGTTCCACATTGCCTCTTGTGCTTATATACTTCATGCTCATCCTCCTGAACCCCTCTATATACTATATATAAATATAAGTTTCACTTTATAGCTGCTTGTTTTCCCTATATACTACCACGTTTACGCGCTAAAGTCCGTTAATTCTTTGTCTTATTTTGTAGCTCTTTCCAGACGGTTTTGTTGCTGTACTGCCGTTCTGTGCTGACATCCTTGCCGAACCATTCCGGTGCCTTGAAGCTTTCCGCTTCCTCCAAAGATTCAAATTCAACCTCCAGAACGGACAATTTAAGCTGAGAATAGACGTCGATCTCAACCGTTGTGTCATTACACACCGCCGTAATCCGCTCTTTGACCAAGGCTACCGCATTTACTGCCTCAATCATCTGATTATATAAACCCTCCGAGATAAAATATTCGATCTCTTCACGTTTGATCCCTTTGCCGTCCTTAAACGTATGTGTGTATGTTACCTCACCTGAGTCCAGATCCGTAATTTTACGCACACGCAGCTCTTGCCCGCCGTCTATCGCCAGATACGTCTGATCGATATTATGCCGGGTCACAATCTTCAATTCGCCTGCTTGAATAAGCTGCTCCGGAAATTCCGGCAGCAGAAACTTGCGTTCGATCTCCAAAGCCATGATGTTTCGCTCCTCAATGTGCCATTTATTTTATATTAATAATCATCATAGGGGTGAGACAAACCCAAGTCAATGTAGATTATGGGGAAATAGGTCTTGCTCTTATCGAATTACCTCAATAATAGAAACAGCAGCAGTCATGGACGTGGAGACAAAGCCCTAGACTGTCGCTGTTTAGTTGAGCTATAGTTACCCGTTAGCTTAACGAATAGTGGTTAATTTTACGTTGTCTAAAGATTTCCTAACAAAGCGGACATATTTTTTTGATTTTCTGCAAGCCAAATCATTTCCTTCGCAAAGCGAGCTGGCGGTACACTATGTTGATCCATGTTAGCGTTAATCCACCATGTGCTTTCCATATACCACAACAACTGTAATGAATGTGTTAAATAGCCCTCTACCACTTCGCGTTCCTCACTGTACCCTTCCATAAACACCGAAGCCAGGGAGACATCTAAATTATCATCTAAGGCACATGACATCACAGCACGAGCTACATCAAGCTGCGGATAGTCATATTTTAGTCGATCAAAATCTAGAATTGCAGATAATCCGTTATCATTAAATAAAAGATTATCTACCCAAAGGTCACGATGTGCCCAGCCTGATTGAAGTAATTCGAGTAATTCTATATTCATTTCTTCAGTAGCTTTAAATTGAGTTTCTATATCAGCAAGCAGCTGAGGTTTACCAAGTCCCTTAGTCTTTTCCCAAACGGAGTTCCAATGTGCTAAGCGCTCCTCACGACTTGGGGGAATAAATTGCGGACTATTTTTAATGCCAAGTGTCCCGTCATTTAACAATCGATGCATTTTTCCTGTCGCTCGACCTAAATCATATATTTGATGGATATTGATTGTACCTGGTGAAATTAGTTTTCCCTGGCAATACTCCATCACCAGGAAGCGTTCTCCATTATCAGATTCAAGCAAAACACTTTCATTCTGTGATAGCACTTTGGGGCACGCTAGACCTTGGTCATACAATCTAATCTGTTGAGAGAGAGCTAACAATATCTCCTCTGACTTATATAATTTATATCTTTCTTTATTGTATTGTTTAAGTAACAATACCCCTGCATCCGTCGTAACTTTCCACTTTAAGTTTAACCAGCCTCGTTTTATCGAAGTAGTTTCAATTACATTCAAACCGAATAAACGATGAAATGTATTTAGTAGGTCATCCAAGATCATTTCCTCTGTTAATATGGTCTCCATCTGCTCAACTCCTATATTTATAGTGTATAAGTTTTTATTCCTTATGGAGACCTATATAACCTCTGGCATAAATCTAAGTTTTTGAGTTAAACTGCCTTAAATAATCAATCTGATATTAATTTTGAATACATATTGAGATCTATAAACTTTCCGTTTACTCTTTCATACCTTCTTAAGGTTCCCTCAAACATAAAGTTCAGCTTTTGCATAGCCTCTTCCCCAAAATGCTCTAGCAATGTCATATCCAATCTCCGCTTTCTCATTTTCAAAGTCTAAAGAATTAAAACCACATGAACCTATAATTTCATTGGATTTCATTTCAATTATGGAGAAACGAATAGCTTTGTTATCTAGAGAAAATTCATCAAGAAGTTTTATCATATCTTTTGCCTGATTTTCATCTGTAAAACTATCAATATTCATGAACTTGGTAACCTCTGGATCAGACCAAATTTTAAACAAACTTGGCGAATCCGATACCTTCATTTTTCATTCCCCATTAGAATATCACACCATCGTTAAAACGGATAATATACCTCTTTTCCCTCAAGAAAATCGCGGCATAGGGTACTGCATATTTTGGAGGCGTGCTCTTTCATCCAACCGTTCCTCTCAGAGTCATGAATAAAAAATACGTAACTAATAAAAATATCCATAAATATTTGTCCTTCAATGTACCGAATCTCATCAAGCGAAAAGCTTGATTTAGAAGCATAACCCTCCAAAAGCGTTTTGCGGAGCTCACTTTTCAACATGGAAGATGCAGAGCCCAAATCAAACAGGTAGTAACCATAACCAAATAAACAATAATCTATTAAGATAGGATTTTGTTCCGACACAACGATATTCCCCAGTTGAAAATCAGCATGAATGAACCCCCATGAGTTGTCCCTAGCGTCTAGCTCTGCTAATTGTTCTTTTACTACGAGTAGAACGCTACTAATAACTTCGTAATCCTCCTGATTAAGGGCTCCATTGTCTGTTCCCTTTCCAAGTTCTATTAAAGTTTCATCAATCTTTGTGACATTGTATACAGGTCTATGTAACTCCAAGGGCATTAGCGTTCGTGAGAATTCATGTAAAATGGCAAGATTTCTACCTAATCTATGAACAATCTGTTCAATGTTATCTTCATCTTGGGTTAGCGTCGAGCCTTCGATCCATTCTAAAAGAGTGGCCAAACTAGTACCAAATTGCTCCGAACTATATTCAGTAACCAGTTCCCCTTTTTGATTTACAACAGGTCTTTGAACTTTTAGTATGTTCTTCTGATCGATTTCTCGCAGAAAAAACATTTCTGCCTGTAATCCATCTCGTGTATGTTGTAAGCCTGAGAACCCTTCAGATATTGGTTTATGTATACGTAACAAATAATTCTTGTTATCCGTTTTGTCGGTCACTTTAAATGTAATATTCTCATTATGTCTAATGAATTCAATGATGGGATTGATGAACGAATACTGTAGCAATACTTTCTCAGCTTCAATGATCATAAGACTTCCCTCCTTCAAATCTAGGATATTCTTTATATTGTACCTGTTGCCCGTTGTATTTTGTTGGAATTAATAACTATATTTAAAAAGTATCCTATTGATTAGCTCCTATAACAAAATAGAGTTACATATTAGATCTCTAATACGTAACTCCGTTTAGTTCATTACCTTTTTTATTCATAGCATTAATATAATACCCATACCCCAAAGCCTTCCAAAGTAATCTCACCCGATAATGTTGTTCCGCTCAGTAAATCTGTTTTGGTCTCATGCAAATGTATGGAGGCAGGCACTTCACTATAATTAAGTAAAAAAGTGTAACTGGAAGAAGTCCCATTACGAACTTGCAGCTCTACATCTTCAGGGAGCACCAGCCATTCTACTGGCGACTGCAGACCGATTTGTTCTATGATTATGGACGCTGCTTGTTCATTAAAGACTGCTCCGTAATACCAAACCTCGCCTTTGCCGCGACGATTTCTTGTAACCGCCGGCTTTCCCGCATAATAGTCCGAGGCATAGACCGCCATGACTTCGACCGAATCATCCTCAATCCGGAGAATATCATTAAAATCATCTGCCCCGGTAACCCCTTCGGTCGCACCTGACCAGCTAATCGCCGTTGGCTGACGACTACCTTTAACCATGGTGAATTCTTCGACTGTGATCCCGCATAGATCCCTAGCAGCACCTGGGAAAGGACGCATGTAACATTGACCACGTTCATCCTTATAACCGGTTCTACATCCGAAGATCAGTTTTCCACCTTGCTGAGCATATTCATCCAGAAGCGACGCTGTCTCATCTGTCATGATCGCCGGGTGAGGATAGATAAGCACGTCGTATCGTGCGAGTTCTTCCAGCTTCGTCTTTTGGCGTAAATAGAGTACGTCATTCGGGATATGCTTACGTTGGAGTGCCTTGTACCACTCCCTATTGCTCTTCCACATAAATGGACCATGCCATACATCGTACTCTCCATCCCACTCATTAGCATAATCACGAACAATAGCAACGTTAGCCTGATTACGGGTGCCGATAAGTGCTTGCCCTGCCGCTGCCAGCTCTTGACCGATCTGTCCCGCTTCCCGTACTCTTCGGTTCGGCTGGTTATGGTAGTCGTTAATGCCGTGCCAATAAATTTCATTGCCCATCGTGGCTGTCCGCCAGCGGAAATACAGCACCATATCTGCGCCATGAGCGATCGATTGATAGGTCCATAACCGCATCTGTCCCGGCTTCGGAGATGGCATATCCATCCGGTTCACCCAGCCACCCGGTCCCGACTGCTGCTCCATAATACAGAAATTAGGGGAAATAGAACGGACAACAGATAATGAAAGTCCCCAGCCTCTGTCATTCAGCGGATTCCGCTCATTCGGATCATAAAAAATAGTCGAGAACTGCGGATAGGAATCATAGCTGAAGAAATCCAGTAATTCATCCGTCAATTCATGGCTGTCGAGATGCCCGAACAGACCGTTCGTTGTTACCCACTGCTTAGAGGCAAGTTTACGGATGATGTCCGCTTGGTTTTTGGCAAAAGAAATCGTATTGTCCGATATAAACCGCTTTTCATCCAAAGCCTGATGGGGATTGGGCTGCTTAGGTGATGGGGTTGGACGCGGAAGATACACCTGAGACCAATCACTATAACTCTGATTCCAAAAAACGGCCCCCCAAGCCTCGTTTAGCTGCTCAAGCGTGACATATTTCTGCTGCAGCCATTTCCGGAAAGCCTTATGGTCACTCTCTGAATAAAATTCACTGATCTCGCAGTTGAGCTCATTATCAATTTGCCAGCCGACCACACCTGGATGATTGCCATAATGTTCAGCCATCTGTTCCGTAATCCGAGCACATAGCTCACGGTATTTGGGACTACTGTAATTATAATGACGGCGCATGCCATGCTGTAGGGTAACACCTTCATACGTCACGTTTAATACTTCTGGATACTTATGGGTCAGCCAAGCTGGAGGTGTTGCCGTTGGCGTGCCGAGAACAACCTGAAGACCATGTTTATGAGCTAAATCAATCGCCCGATCAAAGAGCCCGAACTGGAATTCCCCTTCAGCAGGTTCAAAAATTGACCAAGCAAACTCCCCGATCCGAATGATTGTAAAGCCTAGTTCTCGCATCCGGCGATAATCGTCCTCCCACATGCTTTCCGGCCAGTGTTCCGGATAATAACAGACACCGAGCTCGAATTTTTCTGTTGCGACAGGTTTCTTCATCATTACCTCCAAAGTATTAAAAATATGCTTTCAGTATTTTATAATTCTATTGTAGTATCAATATTGACAAGTCTTATATAACAAAATATTGCGATCATATAACGATCTTGCGTTAATGAACTTAAACCAACTAGCGCTCTGATGCGCGACAGAAATGAGTGCCATATAACATGAAGAAACAATGGTATTTGCCGACACCAGCTTTTTCAAAATATGTCTGTTATCCTGAATTTTTGGGACATTACAGTCACTTTCCACAGCATACCGAGAGAAGAAGTGAAGGATTCCTGGGAAGCTATAACCTGCATTTAATCTTTGGTGGGGAGGGTTATGTATTCCATGAGGGCGAACGTATTCCAATGAGCAGAGGACGAGGGTTTCTTTACCCTAAAGGCGCCTACCAGCAGTACGGCTCTGATCCCGGAGAGCCTTGGGATGTTCGTTGGGTTCATTTTAGCACTCAAATTGTACTCCCCTTATTAGAAGAAGTGGACCAGTCTAGTGCATACCTGTTCACTTTTGATTTGGACGCTAAGCTGGATGAGTTATTCGAGGAAATGTATTTACTGAGCGCTTCCTATGTAACACGTAATGAGCCAAGACTATCCGCGCTTCTGTACGAGCTTCTAGTGAAATTGCTGCAGAACTCCGAACCGCTTCACGGCTCAGTACCACACGAGGTCAGGCAGTCTATCCGCAGTGCCGCAGATATCATTCATGTCGAATGTGCCCGCCCTTGGTCACTGGAGTCGATGGCAAGACTAACCGGGTACAGCAGCTATTATTTTCTACGGCTGTTCCGAATGGTTATGGGCAAAACACCAAACCGTTATTTAACGGATTGCCGACTGGCCAGAGCCAAGCTTCTACTGGTTTCTACTGGACTCTCCATTGCTCAGGTTGCGACTCAGTCCGGTTTTGCCCAGTCCAGCTATTTCATTAAAGTGTTCAGAACGTTCGAGGGGATGTCCCCCGTAAAGTACCGTCAGGCTTTTGGATCATAATTCCTTAAACGTTAAACGAGAAAAAACCGAACAACAATCAGAGAAAACCCTGAAGTTCGTTCGGCTCAAACAGAGGAAAAATATCATTTATACCAGCACAAAAAACAAGCCAAGAGCCGGGCTCATGGCTTGTTTCCTTTTGAAATAAATTATCTATTCCTGCACCTTCAATTTAAAGCATCCGCTAACATAATCCTGCTGAATATCCGGCAGTGCCAGTCCGACCTGCATTAGACGGTCGCCGCCGTAGACCTCACCGCTTGCCTCCAGAGTATAATTCAGCTCCGGATTCAAGCCATTCAGCTTCAAGCTGCGGCGTGGCGGGTGCGGCACAGCCATTACCCGGAAGTAATAAATGAGTGCTTCATGCTGATCGTCTGAGACGAACATCCATGCCGTCTCGTTACCCTCGAACGGGCTTTGCAGACGATACAGATTGCCCTGCTGAACAAGACTGCGGATCTGTTTATAGTTCGCAACCTGTTCCTTCACAAGCTCCTTCTCTTCGTCTGTAAACTTCGTAAGATCCAGCTCGTAACCAAAATTACCGGACATAGCTACATCTCCACGAAAGGACAGCGGGGTGATCCGTCCTACCTGATGATTCGGCACAGCGGACACATGCGCGCCTATGGAACTAACCGGATACACCAGACTTGTTCCGTACTGAATCTTAAGCCGTTCTACAGCATCAGTATCGTCACTGGTCCATGTCTGCGGCATGTAATGTAGCATGCCTGGGTCGAAACGGCCACCACCACTACAGCAGCTCTCGAACAAAATATGTGGAAACTCTGAAGTTATTCGCTCCAATAGTTCATACAAACCTAGCACATAACGATGCGCAGTTTCCTCTTGGCGTTCAGGGGGTAATTCTGCAGAGCCGATCTCCGTTAAACAACGGTTCATATCCCATTTCACATAGCTAATCGGCACGGTAGTGAAAATTCGGCTTAACGATTCATAGATGTACTGCCGTACATCTTCTCGCGTATAATCTAGCACCAGCTGCCAGCGGGCCTCGCTACGGCGCCGTCCCGGCACATGCAGACACCAGTCGGGATGCTTCCGGTAGAGCTCACTGTCTGGCGAGATCATTTCCGGTTCGAACCAGAGTCCGAACTGCAAGCCAAGATGGTTCACGCGTTGGGCGACATCAGACAACCCGCCTGGAAGCTTGCGCAGATCCTCCACCCAGTCTCCGAGAGAGGAGTTGTCAGCGTCTCTTTTGCCAAACCAGCCATCATCCAGCACGAATAATTCGATCCCAAGCTTCGCGCCTTCGGCCGCAATGGACTCCAGTTTGTCCGCATTGAAGTTGAAATAGGTGGCTTCCCAGTTATTGACCAAGATCGGTCGTTCCTTATCTCTATATATTCCTCTACACAAACGATTCCGGTACAAGCGGTGATAGGTTCTCGACATTTCCCCGATCCCCTCAGATGAATACACCATAACTACCTCTGGGGTCTGGAAGTGTTCCCCAGGCTCCAGCAGCCAAGAGAAATCAAAAGCATTCAGCCCCATCGTAAACCGTGTCATCCCAAAGGAATCGACCTCTGCCTCAGCTTCAAAGCCTCCACTGTATACAAGACTGAAGCCGTAAGCCTCTCCATGATTCTCATCCGTTTCAGGTTTCACCAGCGCGGCAAATGGATTTAACTGGTGGCTGCTCATCCCTCTGCGGCTCCCAATAGTTGTACCACCTTGCACCAGACGTCTGCGAGTCAGATTACCTTCTCTTGACCATGCTCCTGCCAAATAGATCATATCCATTTCGCCAGACGAGAAATCTACACTCGCACTCCATGCACGCTGTAATTGCAGTTGTGTTTCTCCATCATTTGTGAACTCGACCGAGCGGGTAATTACGTTGGAATGCTCATATATGGAATATCGTAAAATAACAGTTAGCTTGGCATAATCATCCCTAAGCGTAAGCTCTAGCGTCTGTGCTTCTTGGCCAGACTCTACATATACTGAAGGCAGCCCGGTAAGTGCTGGTTTCCCCTCCATTACGCGATACCCACTGTATTTCAATTCCGTGATACGAGTGCCGTCTTCAAGCCGAACCTGATAAGCAGGTGTTCTGAAATCTCCCGTGCCGTATTGTGGATATTCCTGCGGCAGTCGGTCAAGTCCCGTATTTCCTCCCAGATTCAATAGGTCGTCCAAATTGCTGTCGCTACGCAGCTTTTTGCCCCAATACACATGTGCCGGATAATCATTAACCAGCTGAAGGATATAACTCATCCCTGCATTCTGTAAATGGAATAATCCCTTATCTTCCTGAATTGAAATCCCCATGCAACAGTCCTTCTCTCCTTAAGATTTACAGTGAATCTTCGCTCACAAAATCAACCATCGATTGAACCTTCAGTCCCTTAGGAGCGCCTGGAATCCAGCCCCTTCCATCGTTCCCGCGTTTCGAGAACGTTATCGTCTTGGGCTGCCCTGGGAGAAGATCAAAGTAATTGTCAGAGAATATTCCTTCATCTTCTGAGGTCAGATATACGCCTCTAGCTAATACATCACTTGTCACAGTGAAGCTTAGACCTCCGCTATCTGGAGTTTCCATTATGTTAATTACTGACCGCTGCAACCGAATTTCTTTTTCCGGGACAAAATAGTGCACCTTTCGATCTATCATCTCGCCATCAGCCTGCAAGCTGATCTCAAGCAACACATCGTTAGATCCATGACTTTCTATTAGTTCCGCTACTGGAGACGAGAATACGATAGCCGCAGAATCAGCTCCTAACTCAACTGAATGTGTCCACTCTTGTACTAGGGAACCGTTAAACTGATACAATTTAAGCACCAAATCAGCGATAACCGCTGTTCTTAAATCAGATACGACATGAACGTCAATCCGCTCACGGTCTGTACCCTCAATAGACAACAGAACATCTTGAAAACTTGAGCGCACGGTATATTGCAATGCCTTCCAGCGTCCGTTGTAATCCATCCCCGCCCAAGAAGCGACCGGCCAGCAATCATTCATCTGCCAGTATAAAGTCCCCATACAATAAGGTTTATTCCTTCTGTGACTTTCAATCGCGATTCGAATCGCTTCAGCCTGCAGGATTTGACTCATATACAGAAATGATTTAAAATCCTTCGGCTGCGGCAGATACATATCCATGTATTCCTTGATCAGCAGATTCCCGCGTCCATTCTTCTGATGAGCCAGCATCACCTCTGAAGTAAGCTCCAAATCCTGCTCTTCAGCATAGCTCATTACGGTCTTCAGTTCCGGGAACGATTGGAATCCGTATTCACTCATAAAGCGGCCAACCTTGGTATTATAATTCTCAAAAGGCTCAATCCCGTGCCACACGCCCCAGTAATGCACATCCCCATCGCCCACAATCCGTGTCGTATGTTGATTCATATCTCCAGTCAAATTCCGCATTGGTGAAGACGGCCAATAGTCCACACCTGGATGGAATGCGGCTACAGCCTCCGGTAGAATCCGGTGGAATATTTCCTCATAATCAGCCCACATGGTAGCTCTTTGCTCAGCACTGAGTTTTTCTTTCCAGCCCCAGCCCATATTTTCCTCGAACTGTGACCAGGCCGAATCAATCTCGTTATTACCACACCATAAGGCGATGCAGGGATGATTGCGCAATCTTTTAATGTTATACTCCGCTTCTTTCTTCACATTCGCAAGGAACGCTTCATCCCCCGGATACATGCTGCAAGCGAACATGAAGTCCTGCCAGACCAACAGCCCGTATTCATCACAGAGCCTGTAAAATATCTCCTCTTCATAAAAACCGCCACCCCACACTCGCAGCATATTCATGTTTGATTCTGCAGCCGTGGCAATTTCATGCCGATACCGCTCTTCGGTTACTTCTGTGATGAAGCTGTCATTCGGAATATGATTGGCACCTTTAGCGAAGACCGACACCCCATTCAGTACAAAAGAAAATGAAGTCCCTTTCGCATCATGCTCCCGAATCAATTGAATGCTACGAAGCCCGGTTCTTACGCTTTTGCTAACTTCAACTTCCGTATCTTGCAGCAACTCCGCTTGGAATGTATATAAATTAGGCTCGCCTAGTCCTCTACACCACCAGAGCTGCGGCTGATCTACCACGATATCCATCTCTATTAGCTGCTTTCCACTTTTTAAGGAAACCGCTTTCATTGACTCTAATCCATCAGCACTCATTCGCAGCATTCCCTGCCATGCCGCAGGAGCATCTACTTCAATCATTGCGGTTAAATGAGCCTCTTCCTTTGTGATCACATTTTGGCGGATATGGAGATCTGTGATTTGAACTGTGTTACGCCCCTCAAGAGAGGCCTCACGCCAAATTCCACTGGTCAAAAAACGCGGACCCCAATCCCAACCGTAATGATAAGGCGCTTTGCGGGCAAAAACGCTAATCCGCTGTTCCTCTAGTCCCCCAAGCTCGGATTGATCATTCGGTGCAGGTAACGCATATCCCAGTTTCGCTAGCTTAGGCAGATCCTCTTTAACTACAGAGCGGAATCTCACTCGTATATGGTTTTCACCAATCTTCAACTGATCTTTAACATCCACTCTCCACGCCAAAAACATATTATCTGCAGCGAGCACATGTACATTATTCACATACACGTCAGCATAGGTATCAAGACCTTCAAAAATCAGTTCTGTGCAAGTAAGCTCCAACCACTCTTCACCCAGCTGCAAAGTGGTTTGATATTCCCAATCCTTCTTATCAATCCACTGTAGGTTATGTTCATTTGTTCCATAGAAGGGATCCTCAATCTTTCCGTTCTTCAATAAATCCGTATGGACCGTGCCTGGCACAGTAGCCGGAAGCCACTCCTCGTCACCACAGCTTCTAAATTCCCACTTCGCAAGCTTCATCTCAAGATGTTTCATGGTACCCTCCTAAAAGTGTTGTAGAGCATATGCATCTTTCAAAATAGCATACCTTTTCTAGTATTTCATTGAATCCAATTGTCATTCTTAGTATTTTGTTATCCATTAGTTAGGAATATATTAATTATAATCGTTCAAACAAAACAAATAAAGACAATAAATAATAATACAATACATTTCTAAACGCTTTATTTAAAGCTATAATGTTCATGTAAACGCTAACAAAATAATGAAAAAGGGGACTATGTTATGAGAAATAAGTTATTTTCGTTATCTTTTGTTATGATTATGGTTTTATCATCAACGCTGACTGGCTGTGGCTCGAACAATGGAAACAGCACCAATAACGGGGCTTCTGCAACCGATAAGCCTGCAGCAACGAATACAGAGAATACAAGCGGAGATTCAACAAACAACGCAACAGCCGAGCCTGCAGCAGGAGCTGATATTAGCGGCAAAATCACCTTCCTGACTAACAGAACAGACATGATTGGCAAAGAATACGATGAATATTTAAAGCGCTTTAATGAAAAATACCCGAATATTAAAGTCGAATTCGAAGCTTCCCAGACCGACTATAATCAACAGGCTAAAGTCAGAATGGCCAGCGGCGAGCTTCCAGATGTTATGTTCATTCCTACCATTCCTAACTCCGACCTGCCGAAATACTTCGCTTCACTGGATGACCTCGGTCTGAACGATCAAATCACCTTTAAAGACTTCAAATCCTTTGATGGCAAGCTGTACGGAATTACCACAGGGAACTCGACATCCGGAATTGTTTATAACAAAAAAGCATTTACAGATGCTGGCATCACAGAAACACCTAAAACTTGGGATGAATTCCTGGCTGCCTGCGAAAAGCTGAAAGCAAAAGGTGTCATTCCATTGTCCTCTAACTTCAAAGATAAATGGCCACTCGGTACTTGGGCTTATGACACTCCACGCCTAATTGCAGGCAACCCTGACTTCCCTAATGAGAAGCTGAACTCTGAGACACCATTCACTTTAGACAATGGTTACGGGAAAGCGTTTAGTCTGCTGAGAGAACTGAACGAAAAAGGCTATCTGGAAAAAGACATCAACTCCACCAACTGGGAGCAATCGAAAAAAGACATCGCTTCTGGTAAGTTCGCCATGTACTATCTCGGCAACTGGGTCATTAACCAAGTTATTGGAGTAGGAGCTCCTTCAGACGATGTTGGCTTCTTCCCATTCCCTTATGACAATTCAGGTAAACCTTCCGCTACTCTTAGCCCAGACTTCTTCTATGCTGTTGCTAAAAACAGTAAAAATTTAGAAGCTGCTAAAGCTTTTGTAAAATGGATGATTGAGGATTCCGGCTATGAGGACTTTGCGGGCTTTATCTCCCCACTAAAAGGAAAAGAATCTAATCTGGCTCAGCTAAAAGAATTCCAAGCTACCGGAGTAGAGCTAGTAGAGGGAACTGTTGACGATGCGAAGGTTA
This sequence comes from Paenibacillus sp. VTT E-133280, assembly GCF_002264385.1. Classification (NCBI taxonomy): domain Bacteria; kingdom Bacillati; phylum Bacillota; class Bacilli; order Caryophanales; family Paenibacillaceae; genus Paenibacillus; species Paenibacillus sp. VTT E-133280. Next base: position 25,525 of record NZ_NFUX01000028.1, on the reverse strand, counting down.
CAGAAATCGGCAACAAAGCACAACTGGATCTCCCTGCTGTTGTCCAGGAATTTGTGCTTGCCAAAGATCCACAAACTGTATTAGACAAATGGAATAAAGCCTGGGCTAAAGCTAAGAAAGATCTCGGCTATTAATACAAGCTTTTGACCAGAAGTACACCACGGCGCAAAATGGATTATCGCCCTTACGGATAGTCCATTTTGCCTTTCCATACCAAGCTTTTATGAAAGAAGGGCTAGCGATGTTCGGAACACTTTCCTATAACAAACAAAAAACGATAATCATCGTATCATTCCTTACGATCCCATTGTTGCTCCTTGCGACGTTTACGTATTATCCAGCGCTTAAGCTGATCTATTACAGCTTCACCAACTGGGATGGCTATAGCCCTGAGAAACCATGGGTCGGACTTGCTAATTACCGTGAGGTCTTCTCTAATCCTGATATTTTCAAAGTATTTACACATAACTTTGCATACTTCGCTATGGGAATTGTTCAGAACATAGTCGCCATTTATTTTGCAGTTGTTCTGAATAGTAAGCTCAAAGGGAAAAATGCATTCCGAATCTTACTTTTCCTTCCTTACATTATGAACGGAGTTGCCGTTGCTTTTATGTTTGGTTATGTCTTTGACACTACTAACGGCTCTCTGAACATGTTCTTGAACAGCATCGGTCTAACCGGATTAGGGCAGACCAGCTGGCTTGGAACAGAAGGACTGGTCAACTACTCTCTGGCATCCACAGGGTTTTGGCGTTTCATGGGTTATAACATGGTCATCTACATCGCCTCCTTGCAGGCTATACCAAACGATATCTATGAGGCTTCAAAGATTGATGGTGCCGGGTCCTTCCAAACCCTTTGGAGAATTACTTTACCGAATATGAAGCCAGTCATTCAGCTTAACTTATTTCTTACCGTCACAGGAGCACTGGAAGTATTTGATCTCCCGTTCGTATTGACCAAGGGTGGTCCTGCGGGCGCCAGCGAAACTTACGTACAAAAAGTAGTAGACACTGCATTTGCTTACAACAACTATGGTCTCGCTTCTGCCATGAGTATCATCTTGCTCTTCTTTGTCGTCATCGTACTATTAGTACAGCAACTAGTTCTTAGCCGGGGAGGACACAAATAGACATGACAAACTCCAAATTCCGCTTTACAGATGTTATTAAATACTTCTCGCTAATCATCGGCATATTTGTCGTGCTCTTTCCTCCTTATGTAGTTATCGTAAACGCCTTCAAATCAACTGATGAATTTAACAGTAGTAGCTCCATGGCGTTGCCAACAAGCTTTTTAAACTTTGATAATTTCATTGCAGTCTTCCAGCGTGGAGGTTTACTTAACGGCTTTGGTAACGTGTTAATTATTATTGCTGTTACTTTAATTCTGAACATTCTTTTTGGAACTATGGTAGCATTTGTACTGGGACGCTTCTCTTTTAAATTAAAACCTGTTGTCTTCGGTGCCTATCTAATAGCTACTATCATTCCTAGCATCACGACACAAGTAGCGACTTTTGGTATCATCAAAAGCATGGGGCTTTATAATACACTCGGCGCCCCTATCGTGCTATACATCGGAGCAGATGTGATTCAAATTATTCTTTATTTGCAATTCATCCGTAACATTCCCGTGGATCTCGATGAGAACGCGATGGTAGAAGGTGCATCTCTTTTTAAAATCTATCGCTCGATTATTTTTCCATTATTGACGCCGGCTACGGCTACTTTGATTATTTTGAAGACGATTAGTATCTATAATGACATGTACATCCCTTATCTATATATGCCAAAACAAAGCCTGGGTGTAGTTACGACGATCCTGATGCGTTTTCAAGGGGTCAATTCGGGAGAATGGAATTTGATCTGTGCGGCCATTCTGCTCATCCTGCTCCCAACAATAATTCTATATTTCTTCCTACAACGTTACATCTTTGAAGGCGTAACCAGTGGCGCAGTTAAATAAGGAAGTTGACTTTAAGAAAGGACAACGCAAATGGTATCATTCATCCGGCTAGCCTTACGAAAAATGTGGTTGTTCCTTGCCAATCTTCCGATGGAGCGAAAACTGATCGTCGTATTTGTCTTTCTGATCTCGCTTCCAATCACTTATGTTAGTTATTTGTCCTCCCGCTCCATGTTCAATTCTGTTCTTGTGAATGCAACGGAAAGCGCGAACCAAATGACATCGAATGCCTCTGATACCATTGACCGTTATGTCGCCGATCTAAAAAGATACACAGCGCTACCGCTGTATAACACCGATGTACAATTCTACCTCACTCAGCAAAATACCGACTGGGATAAAAGTACTGGCATGGCGATGTTCCTGAGCTACTTGAAGCATACGAAGGAAGAGATCATCGCCGTGTACATGGTGGATCAGTACGGTTCTGTTTTTTATGATAGAGTCCCCGGAATCCACGAGCTGTACCCTGAAGAACGACTAGCCGAATGGAGAACCTTAAGTGATGAAGCTGGAGCCGCTCCTGTCATTCAAGGCAGACATACGATTCGTATAAACTCCAATGCCCATAGAGAGGTTTTCAGTGTACTTCGCACCATTAATTCTGTAAGCACGCTAGATCATATAGGAATTCTCGTATTTGATGTAAACATCAACTTGTTTAACGGGATTATTGATCCCGTAAACGCAGTTACACAAGGCAACACATTAATTGTAGATAATAACGGAGAACTGATCTATGACAGTGAAGACGCCTCAGACTCGATGCAAACCGGCGGGGAACAAAGACTGAACACGCAGCTTTTGCTGCAGCATGTGAATCAGCAACAGGATCATTTTCAAATAGAAATGAATGGTCAATCTTATCTTGCAGTGTATAGCGTCTCGAAACAGACAGGTTGGACGACTATGGTTACGATTCCTTTGGCCCGTATCCTGTCACCTGTACAGAAGAATCGCAATGCTCTTATATTAACTACACTGATCATTATTGCTTTTGCACTTTGCGTTGCCACGTTCATCTCACATGCGCTGACTAAACCCCTTAAATCTTTGGTCCGTCTAATGAAACGGGTACAGCACGGTAATCTGGATGTCTGGCAGCACTCCAAATATAATGATGAGATTGGAATGCTTGGCAGTCATTTTAATCGAATGATCATAAGGGTCAAGGATCTGCTACAGGAAGTATCCCTCACCGAGAAGCGTAAGCAGAAGGCTGATATGAGGGCACTTCAGAATCAGATCAATCCCCATTTTATTTATAATACGCTGGAGTCTATCCGTATGCTGGCAGAGAGCAATGATGACCCCCGTGTAGCGAAGCTCACCTATTTACTTGGACTTCAGATGCGTTACAGTATTGTCCGAAGCGAAGAAGCCGTTACGATCAGACAAGAGCTGGATCATGTTCGAAATTATTATCATCTGCTACAAATCCGGTTTCCAGATAAGTTCAATCTACACATTGATGTGCCAGAGAAATTTCTACATCTTCCTGTAATCAAACTTGTCTTCCAACCCATTGTGGAGAACGCAGTTTTTCATGGCTTAGATCAAAAAGTAGGTCTCGGTACCTTAACCATCACCGCATGGAGTGAGCAAGGAAATGTCGTATTCTGTGTAGAAGATGATGGCATCGGTATGGATGCTGCCACCCTTCGTTCCTTAAATCATAGTCTGCAAAGTGGGAATGAAAGTGAAATGTTTGGAATTGGCCTACGAAATGTGAATGAGAGAATCCGTCTGCATTACGGCAGCTCATTCGGGCTCCTTGTAGAGAGTAAGCTCGGAGTAGGTACTCGTGTTACACTGCGCATTGAGGACATTCCCTTCACTACTCATAGTGAAGATGATATGAATTACGGAGAGGAGATGCTCTGATTGCTGCGTATTGCAATTGTTGACGATGAAATCCTGATCCGCGAAGGTCTGGCCCGAATGATCAGCAAAGAAAATACTGAATTTCTGGTCATCGGCACCTACTCCGATGGGAAACATCTACTTGACGAGTTACCTTCGCTTCAGCTTGATGTTGTGATTACTGACATTCGTATGCCGCAAATTAACGGCTTGGAATTAATTAAACAATTAAAAGCCAGTCACCCGCAAATCCGCTCCATTCTAATGAGTGGATTTGTTGAATTTAATTATGCCAGAGAAGCCATACGCAGCTCTGCAGTAGACTACTTATTAAAGCCCATCGATAAGGAGCAATTATTCGACCTGCTTTATCAATTGGAGAAAGAGCAGCAGTTCTCTCGTGACAAGGAGGTACGTCACCGTACCGGTCTCCTACTGACCCTTCTTCAAGTCGACGAGCCCCCATCCCCCTTGCTTTTGTCGAGCCTTACTTTGCCCCAGCCTTATTTCTCAGTCTTTGTGTTCAAAGGAAGATCAAGAGAACCCGTCTGTTTCTGTGTAGACAGTCTGCGGCAAGAGAAGGCATTTAGTATCGACAGCTTAGAGATCCAAAATGGACTGCATGTCTGTATCCTGTATTCTACAAAACAACTCTCGGACAGCGATAGGAATGAAATCGGCGACAGGATTCGTATCTCTGCCAATGGTATGATACTGCATGTAGGTACTAGCAGTTCCTATAATGATACCGCCAAGCTCAGACAAGCGTATCAAGAGGCTAGGTTAGCCTGCAGTGTCGGCATCTATAACACTGACCGATTGCACTATGCTAATATTCAGAACATTCAGCAGCCTGAGATAAATATTCTCGAGCCTTTTAATGCGATCAAGGAACCATTAATCCATGATCTGCAGATCCTGAATATGGAGGGTGCTTTAGAGCGCGTGCGTAACTTATTCTCAATGTTGAAATCACAACAAGCTGTGCCCGATCAAATTCTCCGTGTCTGTCGATGGGTTATTGAATCTGCGCAGAAAGAATTGCAAGAATTTGAGACCCTCTACAGAGGTGCACCCTATCTTGGACTGGATGAAAGCATTACTTCCAGTATGAGATTCAGTGAAGTTGAGCGTGTATTCACCGACCATTTTTCAAGCATTTTATTTGAAATCAGAGCCCATCGCCTAGAGATGTCCGGTACAGCTGTAGAAACCATAAAGCGCTGGATATCAGCCAACTATAATCAACATGCGGATCTGAACACCTTAGCGAATATGGTTTTTTTGACACCAAGCTATCTAAGCAAGCTGTTCAAACAAGAAACTGGACTTACATTAACGGACTACATCACGGAAATCCGGCTACGTAAAGCCAAGCATCTGCTCAAGAATGCTCCTGATCTAAAGATTCACGAGATTGGAGCAGAAGTTGGATATGGCGATCCTGCCTATTTCAATAAGCTTTTTAAACGTGTAGTCGGCGTTACACCCAATGAATATAAACGAATTTCTATCGTATAAGGAGCTTGATCACTTGCAATCACAGATTCACACGAGCAGCGATAATCATGAAATCACCGTCTATGACACCACAGAACTATACGGTGAACAAGGTGCGTTCCGCGTCATGCAGTTTTCCAATCAGGCCATTCAAGGTGCGATGGATCTCAATCACCCAGAACGAGTTGTGTTTGAATATCCGCGAGCCATCATTCACTTGATGAAATGCAATGCTCCCTCTTTCGAGGACGCCTTTCTTATTGGTCATGGGATTGGAACGATTGCCGGGTATTTTCTAGACAAGAGATTTAAAGTAGCTGAGCTAGACAGCGAAGTAGTCGAATTAAGCCGCCGCTATTTTGGATACATCCAAGATAACGTAGTGATCGGTGACGGACGTCAGATCCTTGAAGGTGAAGAAACACAGAAATATGATTACATCGTCTTGGATGCTTTCACCGCTGCGGGCACGCCGAGGCACTTAATCTCCAGTGAATTTTTCAGCATCGCGCATTCAAAACTGAATACCGAAGGGTATCTCCTGATGAATCTGATGGGAAAAGGTGAAAATGATCCGCTCATTAATGCTATTTACACCACGCTCACCGAACAATTTACCTATATTAAATCCTTTTCACTGCCTTCAGATGGGACTGCGGATATCAAAAACATCATTATTATAGGTGGATTTAAGCCGATCCGCTTTCAAGCTCGCCACATGGCAGGCTTTAATGAAATCCAGCTTGGGCAAGGCTATCTTATACGGGATTAAGCTAAGCATATAAAAATGACCTCATCCTCCACTTTACTGTGGGTTTTGAGGTCATTTTTGAGTTGTTACTATCTGATATCCTTTACACCGGATTTGGGACAAAACTGCCACCTCGGCAATACTTCAAATAATTTAGCGCATGTACCTGTCCAGTCATTTCTAGTTCACCCTGGTAGACAGGATCATGCCAGCCTTCAATATCAATTGTTCCCTTATAACCAGCTTGGCGCAGAATCGAGATGATATCCACCCAGTTCGTATCCCCGAAGCCAGGCGTCCGGTCCCAGACATAAGGCTTAGGTCCATGAATTCCGTATTCCTTGACGATATCCCAGGCAATAGTGGCATCCTTGCCATGTACATGGAACACCTTATTCACCCATTTGCGTAGCTGCGGAATCGGATCAATGAGACCTATCAGCTGGTGGCACGGTTCCCATTCCAGACCCAGATTGTCTGCTGGCACAGCATTGAACATTTTCTCCCAGGCTGAAGGATTGTGAGCGATATTCCACTCTCCCGCCTGCCAATTTCCACCCATAGCGCAATTTTCAAAAGCAATTCTTAAGCCACGATCGGCTGCCCTTTTGGACAATTCACTAAACACCTCTGCAAATCTCGGAATCGAATCGTCAATCGAAGAACCTGGAAGACGTCCGGTGAATCCTCCGATAATATCTGTGCCGAATAAATGGGCATGATCAATCAATCGCTCCCAACTGGCGAGTGTGTCAGCATTGTCGCCTGTTCCTGAAAGTGGATTGCCATAAATCCCAACAGAAGAGATGACAAAATCATGTTCAGCAGCCAGTTCCCTAAGTCGTGCAGCTGTTTCTACAAGATTGGTTTCACCTGTGGTCTGCCAAAAGTTCAGGTTAAAGGATTCAAAACCATGCTGAACGATTTGCGGAATCACGGTGACGGCCTCCCCGCCACGAACCAGAGTACCTATTCTCAATGTGTCTTGCATTTGGGTTACCACTCCAATGATAGCTTTTATAGTCAGTATTAAACCTTAAGTGTTTTGAGCATCTTGCAAGAGCCTCGCTTGAGCAATACCGCATCGTAGACAATATGCTGATGAACTGACCGTCCAGAAATTAGATCAAACAGAACGCCCACACTGGATAAAGCCATTTCTGTACCCGGTTGGCTGATCGTATCAAGTGAAGGATGAAAATATTCAGCCATTTCGATCCCGTCAAAGCCAATGATTGAAATATCATCCGGAATAGACAACCCCGCGGTAAGCACCGCTTTGGCAGCACCGATAGCAATCGTGTCGGAGGCTGCAAATATTGCGGTTACTCCCTTATTCCGTTTAAGCAATCTCCGCGCTGCATCAAATCCCGAGCTAGGACTATATTCACAATCCTCCACCAACTGTGGATCATAAGGCAGATTATGTTCTTCCAGTGCTTGTTTGTAGCCCAAATATCTCCGGTTTCCTGTTGTTTCATCCAATAAAGGGGACTTGGCTAGAAAACCGATATTCTCATGCCCAAGTGATATCAAGTAATTGGTGGCCTTATAAGCTTCCTTCAATTCATTAATGGTGACACTAGAAAAGATATCAGGGTCCACCTCTTGTGTAGAGGTGATCGTCGTCAGTACAAACGGAACCGTCAGCTGCTTGAACTTCTCTTCGGAATGATTGTAGGTTCCGCCCATGAAGATGATCCCGCATAGATTTTTTTCTTTGGTGAGCTGAATGGCAGCATTGATTTCATCCGTACCATCCTCTACCTGATGAATGAGAAAGGGATAACCACGCAGATTAGCCTGCCGCTCGATTTCTTTAATCATATTGGAGAAAAACGGATTGGTAATCCCCTTAACCATAAGTGCAATGTTCTTTGACTCTGTAGTTTTTAAATTTCTTGCATTGGAATTGGGAATGTAATTGTATTCCTTAACAACATTCAGAACCTTTTCCCGAGTAGCCTTACTCACCAGCCCCTTATTGTTGATGACCCTGGAGACCGTCGAGATGCCCACACCGGAAATCCGCGCGATATCCTTGATATTTACGTCCACTATACTCCCCCACTTATAAGTAAGGGAGCTATATGCTACTATAGCTCCCTCACACCTTTTAACGTTCTTTAGTTCACTGGAACAAACGCAGCCAATTGCTTTTCTACTTCGGCAATAACCTTGTCAATTCCTGCTTTTTTCAGTTGCTCACGGTAATCCGCTACAGCAGCTTTAGGATCTTTGCTTGTTTTACCAAGCATCAATTGAATACCAAGCTGGGAATTCACGTTGGAGATGGAAGCAATTTCTGTAGTTACATTCGATGGATCAAAGCTAAAGCCATTGTATGGATCATCGATAGCGACTTTATCCCACTCTGCAAATAAAGAGTTACGAATTGGGTTTTCTGTATCCGTAGGAACTACGAATTTGTCATTACGAAGTGACCAAGCCGCGAAACCTCCGCCGTCCGTTTTTTCGTTGAAGCCTGGAGGCTGCTTTTTAACACCATTTTCCATAACATATTGTTTGCCTTCAATACCGTTTTGGATGAGGTTGTAGTAGCTTTCGTCAGTCATGAACTTCTCGATCACCATCAGAGAACGCTCTGGATTCTCGGAGCTCGTGCTAATTACAGTCGAGTTATCAACACCCATCTTACGTTTGATCTTCTTGTTGGCTTCCGCAAAAGTAAAGAATGCAGTTTCTGCCTCTGGTTGTGCCTTCAAATCTGCACCGTATTGGCCAATCCAGTCCTGAGCATGAGTCAAATAACCAGCGGAGTTTGCTGCTCTGAAGTTATCTTTGCTGCCAAGAGTTGCAGACAGCACATCCTTGCCCCAGTATCCTTTATCTGCCCATTCACGCATTTTCACAGCCCAATCTTCGAATTCCTGAGTGTATGCTGGATGGAAGACGGTCTTGTAGTCCTCTGGACTTTTAGTCACAAGATTTAGTTCATTCAAAGATATACCAGGTGCGTTAAGCCACATTCCTGTAGTATCTACGAGCATTCTGAACATATTGGCCGCATCTTCTGACTTACCGTTAATTGGTGGGAAGGACTCATTGGCAACAACATTATCCATGTATTTAACCATGTCATCGAGAGTTGTAATTTTTTCCATTCCGTATTTCTTCAACAGGTCTACACGATAGGCATAACCATTTGGTGTATATTCACTATAAAGACTCGGTACGCCATAGATTTTACCTTTGTACTTAGTATTTTCCCATACACTAGCAGGGATTTCTGCCTTCAGCTTAGGAGCAACTTTATCGAGCATATCGGTAAGGTCCACTAGAGCACCTTCACTAGCCAATGTGAAATAGGATACAGGTGCTCCTGGAGATGCATGAGACATATCAAACTGCTCGCCTGAAGCAAATAGCAACGGGTATTTCGTATTGATATCTGGCCAGTCAATATACTTCACTTCAATTGTAGCGTTGAGATCAGCCTTGAGCTTTTTGTTAATCTCAGCTAGAATCGCCTTATTTTGAACACCTTCACTACCCCACAGATAATACACCAACTTAGCTTCTTTGGAAGTGTCTACTCCTCCTGCATTCGTTGAAGCATCTGGTGCCTTCGTAGCTGCCGGATCATTACTCGCCTCGTTGTTCTTCGATGAACAGGCTGTCAATGCCCCAGTAAGCATGAGTACAGCAATTAAAGAAGACGCAATTTTTTTACCTTTCATTAGGTAAGCCTCCCTTTTCTTTTCTATTTATGAATTGCATTTATAATAAACGCGCCTTCGAAAAGGAGACGTCCATTAACCCTTTACAGCCCCAACGGTGAGGCCTGTTACGAAATAACGCTGTACAAATGGATAGAGGAGAATAATTGGCCCGGTGGCCAGCACAGCTGTAGCCATCTTGATGGATTGCGTTGGAAGATCAGCTGTATTGATAACTGCCCCCGAATTGATTAGTGTACCGAGATTCGTCTGATTGACCATTCGCTGCAAGAAGTATTGGAGTGGATATTTCGTCGGGGAGTCCATATATAACATCCCGTTGTACCACTCATTCCAAAAGCCTATCGCCGAGAAAAGCCCGATGGTAGCTAAGGAAGGAACCGCCAGCGGAATAAATATCCGCCAATAGATACGGAAGTCGCCAGCACCGTCAATGGTAGCAGATTCATATAAGGAATCCGGAATGGCCTTCATGAAATTACGCATCAGGAAGATCGACCATGCGCCAACTACAGCCGGTAGAATCATGGCAAATAAGTTGTCTTTCATATGCAGGTGCTTGACCATCAAGATGTACGTTGGAATCAAGCCACCGCTGAAGAGTGTCGTAAAGTAAATTAGAAAGGAAAAGAAGTTGCGATACTTGAAATCCTTGCGGTTAAGCACGAAGCCAGCCATCGACATCATGAACAGTCCAAGGACCGTACCCACTACGGTTATAAAAATAGTTATCTTATAAGCATTTACTAGTTGCGTAGAGTTGTTAAACAACAATTCGTAAGCCTTAAAGGAAAATTCTTTAGGCAGCAGCTTGTAGCCCTCACGGACAATTTCCTGCTCGTTCATAAACGATGAGGAGATCATTAGTGCAAAGGGAAATACACAGAACAGTGCAAAGATACTAATGCAGATATAGCTAATCACTTTTATGATAATACTTCCGGAATCCTGTTTGATTTTTTGAGTTTCCATATTCATCACCCCTGTTTCGTGTCTGGTTTTAGAACAATGCGCTGTCCGGCTCGACCTTACGTACAATAAAGTTAACTACTAGCACCAGAATCAGGCCAAACATGGATTGGTAGAAGCCCACCGCGGCGCCCATAGAGAAGTTGAATTGTCCCACCAGTGAACGGAAGACATAGGTATCGATAATATCCGTCTGCGGATACAGCACCGAGTTCGTACCGATCAGATTATAGAAAAGGTCAAAAGAGCCCTTGAGAATTCCACCCATACCAAACAGTAAAAGCAGAATAAAGGTTGGCTTCAGAATCGGTAAGGTCATATAACGGATCCGCTGCCAGGTAGTAGCTCCGTCCATATAAGCAGCCTCGTACAGATCATGATTAATCCCTGTGATCGTTGCCAGGTAGACAATCATTCCATATCCGGTAGCGGCCCAGATCTTGAAGGCTACAATGATATATTTCCATATGCCCGGATCAGAATAGAACTCGTAACGGTCTAGCCCCATTCCAGTTAGCATCGTATTGATGAACCCGGAATTAAAATTGAATATATTGTAGGCAAACACACCGACGATAACCATAGAGATAAAGTAAGGTAGGAGAATAACGGATTGAGACACTTTCTTGAACCACTTGCCCGAGATCTCCGATAGCATAATCGCAAACACAATTTGAATAATGTTACCCAGTGCTAGGAAGACGATGTTGTAAAGAAGCGTATTCTTGGTAATATTCCACAAATCTCCATTTTGAACCAGAAATTCGAAGTTTTTCAGACCGATAAAATCACTTCCGAAAATACCCTTGTTGAGCTTGTAATCTACAAATGCGACATAAGCGCCAGGCATTACGGCATAGTGAAAAATAATGAAGTATACGATTACAGGCAGCAACATTAGAAAAAGCACTTTGTTCTTAATGACTTCCCGGACAATATTTCCACCCGCAAGCTTAATTCTTGCCAATGAGCCCACCTCCAATTTGAAAGATGCATTTCATCACATGCATAACTTAGCTTCCTTTCTTGTCCCGCAACCAGCATGAAACTGCTTGCTCATCCTTTATAATAAGCGTATCGGATGATATAGAAACGTTTCCATAATTTCTTTGAAACTCCCTGTACGAAAATCATACTCCCTAGTTGTATGCGCTGTCAATTGATTTTATTTTTGATTTTCTAGTAATAAAAATCACATTTTATAACCTAAATATAATGATTCGGCCGATTTCACGAAGATAATTGACTTTTTATGGCCTTCGGACTAAGATCGATATGTATCGTTAATGGAAACGTTTCTATCTGTTCTTTCACAGACATGTCAGTCTCTATTATATGATGTCTGACAATGAACTCCCCGTTCTTATCTATCTCATGTCTCATCCAATTATATTTATCTGCGTGTGCATAGCGGCGAACTCAAATAGCAAGCGCTTTCTTATTGGTATAGCACATCTATTTGTCACAATAACTTTCAATGCGCTCACGAGGAAGGTGTTAACCATGACTAAACTGTTTATCCAAGATCTTGTGAACGATATGACGCTAGAAGAAAAGCTGGCCCAATTGACCCAGCTAGGCCCTCACTATTGGGGTTTGGATGATACCGTAGATTTAACCGGTCCATTCAAGGAGCTGAACATTAATCCGCAGCTAATGGAGAACATCGGAAGCGTTCTGAACGGCATTGGAGCCAGGAATGTGATTGATCTACAGACCCGGCATTTGCAAGCCAGCCGTCAGAAAATCCCCTTGCTCTTCATGGCGGATGTAATTCATGGTTACAGAACGATCCTACCAATCCCGCTTGCGATAGGTTGTAGCTTTGACATGGAGGCCTGCGAAAGGTTCGCTGAAGTTGCAGCCAAAGAGAGCGCAGCTGCCGGCATCCATCTCACTTTCTCACCTATGACAGATCTCGTACGCGATCCGCGCTGGGGACGGGTGATGGAGACATCCGGTGAGGATCCTTATCTGAATGCCCGTGTAACTGAGAGCATGGTACGGGGCTATCAGGGCAAAGACCTAAAAGAAAAAGGTCGTATCGCTGCCTGTGTGAAACACTTCGCCGGTTACGGCGCTCCCGAAGGCGGCCGTGAATACAATACGGTGGATATGTCCCTCGGCGTATTACGTGAGTTCTATCTACCAGCCTATAAAGCTGCTGTTGATGCTGGTGTAGCCATGGTGATGGCCGCATTCAATACGATTGATCGTATACCTGCAAGCGGTAATTCCAAACTTCTCCGCGGGATTCTACGTGAGGAATGGGGCTTCAATGGCGTTACCATCGCCGATTTCAATTCCGTAAATGAACTAATCCCTCATGGCGCTGCCGAAGATGGCCGTGAAGCAGCGGAGAAAAGTCTGGCTGCCGGACTAGATATTGAAATGATGTCCACCCATTATCTAAACCACGGTGCTGCTCTCGTCGAGGAAGGCAAGCTTGATATCTCCTTGATTGATGAAGCCGTTATCCGGGTGCTAGAACTCAAGGACGCTCTCGGCTTGTTTGACAATCCATACAAGGATGCAGATCCAATAGTAGATGAGGCGCCTACGCCGAGCGCGGAGAATTTACAAGCTGCGAGAGAGCTGGGTGCAAGCTCAGTGGTGCTGCTGAAAAATGACAATAACGCTCTGCCCCTTAAACACGGTATGAAGATTGGATTGGCTGGTCCCTTCGCTACCTCTATTCATGTGCTGGGCGGCTGGTCTGGAACGGAAAAAGACCCGGCCGTATCACTCTACAACGGCATTTCTCAAAAAACATCTGCCGCGGATATTATTACGGCCATGACTGGTGAGCTGGGAAGCATGCTAGAGGGTGTCTTTGATGTGGAGGATGAAATCGAAGAAGCCTTTCAGCGCCTAAAAGATTGCGATGTAATTCTCGCTGCTGTCGGTGAGAATCAGCAGGATACCGGGGAAGGCGGAAGCAAAACCAATTTGCGCTTGTCGACCAATCAGGAGAAGCTAATCTGGCGTCTGAAAGATACCGGCAAAAAGATTGTTACCATTGTATTTAGCGGCCGACCGCTGGAACTAAAGCCTGTTCTTGAGGCCAGCGATGCTTTGCTGCAAGCCTGGTTTCTGGGTACAGAATCCGGAAACTCACTAGCTGATGTGCTGTTCGGAGATTATAATCCGTCCGCTCGTTTATCAATGAGCTTTCCTTACTCGGTTGGGCAAATCCCTGTTTATTACAATGCCTATCAGACGGGACGCCCTTATGATCCTCTATATCCCAATGTACGTTATGTAACCCGATATTTGGATTGCCCTAATGATCCGCTGTTCTGCTTTGGCTATGGTCTGAGCTACTCCAGTTTTGATTACAGCAACTTCAATGTTGATGCTACCGATCGGATTGTTGCCTCCATTGAAGTGGAGAATACTTCAGACATCACCGGCAAGGAAACCGTTCAACTCTATATCCATGACGTTAGCGCAAGTGTTGTACGCCCGGTCAAGGAGCTGAAAGCCTTCCGACAAATTACACTCGCAGCGCATGAGAAACAAGTGGTTTCTTTCGAGATTACTAGAGAAATGCTGATGTTCTATGGAAAAGACGATCAAATGGTCTTCGAACCCGGAGAATTTGATATTATGATTGGTAGGAACTCCGGAGATCATTTCACTCAGCGGATCTGGATCGGCTAACGTCTATGGCTACATAGCTGATAGTGTCAGCCCTCACCCGGCTTGATGTCGCATAAGCGGCTCACGCTTCCGGAGCTTAGAATTCAATATCAGACAGTAAGGGAGATACCCCAATGAGACACAGCTTATCATTTCAGCAAGATGGAACTTTGAAAATTGTACAGTTCACTGATCTTCACTGGATGGATGGAAGAGCCGAAGATCAGCGTACCCGGGAACTGATGGAACGCGTTCTGGAAGCGGAACAACCTGATCTTGTAGTTTTCACGGGCGATCTAATTTACACCGGCCCTGTATCACCTGGTGAAAAGGCCTGTGAAGACCCCGCCCAAGCTTTTCGGGATGCTGTTGCTGCTGTGGAGAAAACGGGAACCCCTTGGGCCTTCGTATTTGGCAACCATGATACAGAAACCCTGATTTCCCGCAATGAACTGATGCAGATTGCCTTGGAGCATCCCCACTGCCTGGCCAAAGCCGGCCCAGAGGATCTCGAGGGTTCAGGGAATTACTCACTTGAAATTAAAGATCAGGATGGCCAAGCGGCTGCAGTCCTTTATTTTATTGACTCGGGCAGCTACTCTGAGATGGAGCATATCCCTGGCTACAATTGGGTTAACCGGAGTCAGATCAATTGGCTGACAGCTGAATCAGATCGGCTAAATCCAAAGACTGCGGAAGACAGACTACCTGCATTAGCTTTCTTTCATATCCCAATTCCTGAATACCGGGAAGTATGGTTCACACAAGTTTGTCATGGACATAAGAACGAGCGTGTATGCTCACCACATGTTAACTCGGGATTGTTCACCGCTTTACTTGAAATGGGTGATGTGCTGGGCACTTTTTGCGGGCATGACCATGTTAACGATTTTACGGGTAACCTATACGGCATACGTCTCAGCTACGGCCGGGCTACTGGCTACAACACTTATGGAAAAGAAGGCTTTATGCGGGGCGCACGCGTCATCAAACTGACCCAAGGCACCCAAGACTTCGATACCTGGCTTCGTCTTGAAGACGGATCTGTCCTGCTGGAACAGCCAATTCATCAGCCTGAACCTGCTGCCGGTTCAGAGCATTAACATCATTATAATTGCAGCACCTCTCCTTTCTGCTTTCAGACCCGTCATATGCAGGTTTGAAAGAAATACAGCTTGGACAGGGCTATCCTTTTATGGGATTAAACTTTTGATTATGAAAGGAATTGTCCCTAGCCCTACGAAAAGACGCATCCAACCCACTATGTAAGTGAGGATGGATGCGTCTTTTCGAATGGAAATTCATCTTAAGAGTCCCTTTCAAGTCGCCCTGATCAAGTTGCTCTATGTTGCTACGTGCTTCCTATTCTACTTTCAAATCTTTATAATAGTACTCTTTATCGCGCTCTGATATTTCTCGCAGTACGCGACAGGGATTACCCACTGCTACTACATTTGCAGGTACATCTTTAGTAACCACACTGCCTGCACCAATCACCGAGTTAGCTCCAATGGTTACACCCGGTAAAATAATCACGCCTGCACCAATCCAAACACCATCTTCAATTCGGACGGGGATGGAGAATTGAGCCGCAGTTTTTCGAAGCTCCGGATCTACTGGATGGCCTGTGGCTGATATGGTCACGTTTGGTGCGAACATTACGTTGTTACCAATATGTACATCTATATCGTCTACTACTACTAGATTGAAATTTGCATAGAAATGATCCCCAATATGCGTATTACTCCCATATGCCAGATGAACCGGCGTTTCAATCCATGGTTCTTTGCCAACACTTCCTAATAACTGCTTCAAAATCTCATGACGTTTGGTTTCTTCACTAGGACGAGTAAGGTTATAGTCGTAGACCAACTCCTTGCACCGCATACGTTCCTCTACCAAGCCTTCGCCCATATCAGTGTACAACATACCCTTTTTCATTTTTTCCCGAATTGTAAGCATCATTATCCTCCTAGTGATGTTATCAAAAGTTTCTAGCACTTTTTTCTTCAGCGATTAATAAGCCTTTTATTCCATATTACCTGATCGAGTAGTCTTGCTCAAATATTCATAATGCCTGAAGCCTTATTCCCCATTACATCGCTTTTTTTGTTAAAATAGAGTAGTCGACGTATTAAGCACTACAGCGTCAGTCATGGAACGGAGGCAAGTACCTGTGGATTATATTATTCTGGACATCGAATTCAACGGCCGTAAGTTTGCCAGCGAGCACCCTATGGAGGTCATTGAGATTGGAGCCGTCCGGTTAGACTCTTCATTGCAGTATAAGGATGAATTTTCTTCCTTGATCAAACCCATATATTTCTCCACCCTTAATTCTTTTATTAAGAAAAAAACCGGTATTCCCCAAGAGGAAATCGACATCGCACCCCGATTCCCGAAAGTCATCACTGCTTTTAGAGAGTGGCTTGATCTAAGTACAGATGGAGTGCTGCTGCTTACTTGGGGTGGCGAAGACATGAAACGAATCATTCAGGATGTACGTATGCACAAGATGGACGACTCCTACTGGATGTCCGCAACGTATTTCGATTTACTGAAGGGTGTGCTTCGGGCTCGCGGACTAAGTAATGATGTCAGCGTGGAAAGCGCAATGGCTTTATTTGAACTTGAACCTTCCGGATCTGCTCACCGGGCGCTGGATGATGCAAAGATGACTTCAGAGATTTTCCGCGCTGTGTTTAAGGATCTGGATTTTGAGCGCTCACAGCATTACGTAGATACCTTTTCTAATGCCAAAGAACGTAAGACGGTCAAAGTTGCCATTAAAGCGATGAACTCACAAAAAATAGTACCTACCTGGGACCTTGTTCTCGAACACTACTTCTCAGACAAAACAACCCTAGCTGATCCTCGGAAATTAGAGGAATTACAGAATTATTTTGCGGCGCAGATGGGTCAAAAATAACTTCAAACATCAGCAAATCATAGCAGCGGCAGTCTTCCCAATGATCTTCAGCGGGTAACTGCCGCTGTTTGGGATACCCTAAAAAAACATTTGACCTTCACGCTACGTAAAGGTGTACATTGAATTTGTGGGAGGTGATACTACGGAATACACAGTACAGAAGCTCGCTGAGCTAGCTGGAATCAGTACGCGAACCCTGCGATACTACGACGAGTTTGGCATTCTTAAGCCGGCGAGAATCAACTCCTCGGGGTATCGTATCTATGGCCGCACCGAAGTAGATCTACTGCAGCAAATTTTATTTTATCGAGAGCTTGGCTTGAGTCTGGAACGTATCAAAGCTATTATGACCGAACCGTCTTTCGACGGAGCCAAGGCACTACGGGAGCATCATGACAAGCTGCTTGAAAAGAGACATCAATTAGATCTACTCATTGCTAACGTCGAACAGACGCTAGCTCACCAAGAAGGGAGAATGACTATGAGTGACGCAGAGAAATTTGAAGGCTTTAAACAAAAGCTGGTAGAAGACAACGAGAAGAAATACGGTCAAGAAATTAGAGAGAAATACGGGGACAGCACTGTAGATCAATCCAACAAGAAGCTTAAAGGTATGACAGAAGAACAATATGCGGCTATACAGCAGCTTGAGGAGGAAATGTTTGAGTCCCTAGTTCAAGCGATGGAGCATGGAGATCCTGCCAGTGTATTGGCGCAAAAAAGTGCTGATCTGCACCGCCAGTGGCTCTCCTTCTACTGGGATTCCTATTCCAAAGAGGCACATGCCGGTGTTGCTCAAATGTATGTTGATGATGAGCGTTTTACCAAGTACTACGACAAGCATCGCCCTGGACTTGCAGCGTTCCTAAGAGATGCCGTTCACGTATACACGGGTACAAAATAATAAAAAAGAGCGGCACCGGAAATCCGGTCGCCGCTCTATTTCTTTTATCTGGAACCTTGCTGATCCCTCTTATAGACTGCTATGCAGCAGTGACAGTACCTTTCGCAGCTCAACTACAGCTACCTGCCCAGGTGCAGAGGGCTTATGTGCCGCTCCAAAGGTAAGCGCTGAACCGAATATTTCACCGGCTAGACGGCTAATTACCCCAGCTCCAGCCATAGACATCGTTATAATTGGGCGATCTGCATGTTGTTCTTTCATGAGATGTGTAGCTTCTAGTAAAGTCAGTACATCCCCGGCATCCTTAGGCATCACAGCAATCTTGGGCAGGTCCCCTCCAAGCTCCTGTGCTTTACATAGTCGTGAGATAATTTCCTCTTGAGAAGGGGTTCCATGAAAATCATGATTGGATATAATAACAGACACATTATGGGTATGAGCAGTCTCGACTAGCAGCTTTACATCCTGTTCCTCATTAAATAATTCAACATCTACTATATCTACCAGCCCGCTTTCGGCTGCAGCAGTATTCAATGCAATGTAGTACTCCTTGCTAACCTGCTTTTCGCCACCTTCTTTGGCACTCCGAAAAGTAAAAATCAGCGGTAACTCCGGAATTACAGAATGGATTTCTTTTAGTGCTGAATTGACCGCCTCTACGTCTTCAACTTCATCAAAAAAATCCGTCCGCCACTCTACTAAATCGGGACTAAGCTCTTTTAATGATTCGGCTTCCTGTTTCAGTTCAGACAAGGTAGCTCCAATCAACGGAACACATATTTTAGGGATTCCTTCGCCAATGATCACATTTTTTACGATTACTGTCCTGCTCATTATTTCAGCCCCTATCCAGTCGTCTGTTATAGATTCTGTATTGTTTATTTTACTGCCGATACATGTTTTAGAAACTGTTCGACCTCTGATAATTGCGGAAGCGATGGGATCGCGCCTTCTTTCCCTACAGCCAGTGCTCCAACAGCATTAGCGAAGCTCACTGCCTCCTCCAACGTTTTGCCTAAGACCAATTGCTGGGCTAATGCCCCATTGAATGAGTCTCCGGCAGCAACCGTGTCTATCGCCTTAACCGGGAATCCAGGAACTGACTTAGCGCCTTCCGCATTAACGATCAGTGCGCCTTTAGATCCCAAGGTTACGATCACATTTTTAACACCTTTTTGCAGCAAAATACGGGCTGCCTGCTCAGCAGTCTCTAAACTATCTACAGTCATTCCAGTCAAAATTCCCGCTTCCGTCTCATTAGGTGTCAGATACGATACTTGACCCAGCATCTCGTCTTTAAGTACTCTAGCTGGTGCCGGATTCAGAATGACCGGAATTCCATGACGATGTGCAATGGCAATAGCATGCTCACTCATCGCCAGTTCCATTTCAAGCTGCATCACAATCATCTCAGCCTGGCTAATTACAGCCTCTAACGCCTTTATATCCTCTGCAAATAGATCAATATTCGCTCCGGGTACAACGATAATCCGATTCTCTCCATCTTCTTCAATAACGATTGAAGCTACACCTGTTGCCTCAGTTTCACTCATTGAGATATGTTCTATATGAATACCTTCTTGCTTAATAATCTCCAGCATTTCGCTTCCAAAGGTATCTTTTCCGATGCTGCCGATCATACTAACCTCAGCACCCAGACGTGCTGCGGCAACGGCTTGATTCGCTCCCTTTCCACCGGGAGATAGAGCAAATACTTGTCCCATAAGCGTTTCTCCTGCATTCGGTGCCCGGCTCGTACGTACTACCATATCCATATTTATGCTTCCAATCACAACTATACCCAACTTAAACACCACCAGTAATTATTTCTTCAATCTCTTTATCTTAGGGTCTTCCCTTCACTTTATCAATCACTTCCGTTGATTTTACCCCTAATTGGCTATTTTCACCAAATCGACGTTATGCTTTTATAGATAAAGTGTGCTAGAATGATGGTGCAATCGCTTCCACAACGATTGTTGGCTGTTTTTTGAGCAAACGTTTGCATCGTAGATAATGCCAGCAGCTTTACTGCAATTCAATCTAATCCGCGATTAGGAGGCTTATCAAGTGAACGAACAAAAATTACCAACAGTAGCTTATTTCAGTATGGAGTACGGGTTACATTCCGATTTTAAAATGTATGCCGGAGGGCTTGGAATTCTCGCCGGTGACTACATTAAGGGAGCTAAGGACATCAATGCTCCTATTATCCCTATCGGGCTGAAGTGGAAACAAGGGTATACGGATCAAAAAATTGATGCGAATGGTAATCCGTACGACTCCTATCACAATTATGTTTATGATTTTCTTGAAGATACAGGGGTGAAAGTAACCGTTAAAGTCAGAAAGACCGATGTGGTGTGCAAAGTATGGAAGACTGATTATTTTGGCAACAGCACGTTGTATTTACTGGATACGGATATCCCCGAGAATAATGATGCCTGGATTACTGGACAACTGTACGGCTGGTTCGGCGAGGAACGGATCGCACAAGAGATCGTACTTGGAATCGGTGGAGTAAAAGCTATGCGTGCGCTAGGCATACCGATTGATGTGTATCATTTCAATGAAGGCCATGCAGCCCTTGCAGCTATCGAGCTAATCCGAGAGAAAATGTCCGGAGGCAACACCTTTGAGGAAGCTTGGAAAGCTACTCGGGAAGAGGTTGTGTTCACTACACATACCCCAATCAAAGAAGGCAACGAAACCCATCCCCTCGACCGCTTAGAGTATATGAGTGCATTTAATGGTTTAACCCGTGATCAGATGGAGCGAATCGGTGGTGAGCCTTTCAACATGACAGTTGCCGGTCTGCGCCTCTCCCGAATATCCAATGCCGTGGCTCAGCTTCATGCGGATACAGCCAATAAGATGTGGAAAGAGGTTGCCGGAAGATCGGATATCATCGGCATTACTAATGCGATTCATACGCCTACCTGGGTTGATGAAAGAATGACCCAAGCCTACGAAGAAAATGGCGATTTATGGGCAGTGCATCAGGAAATTAAAGGTGAACTGATTGATTTTATTAAAGAACGCTCTGGCATTAGCCTCAATGCTGATAATCTACTTATTGGCTTCTCACGCAGAGCTGCTCCGTATAAACGCAGTGACCTGATCTTCTCGCAGCCGGACATTATTGAGCCTTATCTGGAGTCCGGCAAAATACAAATCGTCTTCTCTGGCAAAGCTCATCCACTCGATGATAACGGCAAAAAAATCGTCAGCAATTTAGTGGCGATGATGAAAAAATATCCGAAGAGTGTTGTCTTCTTAGAAAACTACGATATGACTATCGGCGCACAGCTGACACGCGGTTCTGATATTTGGCTCAATAATCCTCGTAGACCACTGGAAGCAAGTGGTACCTCCGGGATGAAGGCAGCCATGAACGGGGTATTGAACTGCTCTATTCTAGATGGCTGGTGGCCGGAAGCCTGTATAGATGGCAAGAATGGCTGGCAGATTGGAGATGGCTTCGAGACAACTGACTTCGAGGTTCTGGATAAGCATGATAGTGATGCGCTATACGACACCCTATTGAATCGAGTACTCCCAACCTATTATGAGAATCGTGAACAGTGGGTACAAATGATGAAGAAGAGTATCGAAACCACTCGCACCGAATTTGCCACCAAAAGAATGCTGGATGAATACTATAACAGAATGTACATTAAAAACTAAGTACAGAAAACGGATATTCCTATATCAAAATAGAACAGCGTACCCTCCAGTGATGGTAGAGGTGCGCTGTTTCTTTTTTAACTCTGCTTAGTAATTAATCACTCTATCTATCATATATATCTGAATGGGACGACGATTACCACATACTGTAATGTGTCAATTAATCAAAAAGTGTTGCATTTTCCCCAAAAAACATTAATATAGAACTTATACTAAATCTAAAATCAAATCTTACGAGGTGATTCTATTAATGAGCTCCAATAATAATAATCTTACGACCAGCTGGGGTGCTCCAGTAGGCGACAATCAGAATTCAATGACAGCCGGTGATCGTGGTCCTACTTTGCTGCAAGATGTCCATCTGCTTGAAAAATTAGCCCACTTTAACAGAGAACGTGTTCCTGAACGTGTCGTTCATGCTAAGGGTGCTGGCGCTCATGGGTATTTTGAGGTCACTCAGGATTTAACTCAATATACAAAAGCTAATTTTTTATCTGAGGTAGGCAAACGCACACCCATGTTCATCCGTTTCTCTACGGTTGCTGGGGAGCTAGGTTCTGCTGATACTGTACGGGACCCTCGTGGTTTTGCTGTGAAATTTTATACGGAAGAAGGAAACTATGATCTCGTAGGTAACAATACACCTGTATTCTTCGTTCGTGATGCAATCAAGTTCCCTGATTTTATTCATACACAGAAACGTGATCCACAGACTCACTTAAAGAACCCTAATGCGGTTTGGGACTTCTGGTCTTTATCTCCGGAATCTCTACATCAGGTGACTATTTTGATGTCAGATCGCGGGATTCCAGCTACGCTGAGACATATGCATGGGTTCGGAAGCCACACCTTCAAGTGGGTAAATGACGAAGGAAATGCAGTCTGGGTGAAATATCATTTCAAAACAGAACAAGGCATTAAGAACCTTGCTCCAGATCTTGCCGCAAAAATAGCTGGGGAGAACCCAGATTATCATACAGAAGACTTGTTCAATGCTATTGATAAAGGAGATTTCCCTGCGTGGAAACTCTACGTGCAAATAATGCCGATCGAAGATGCGAAGACGTACCGCTTTGATCCATTCGATGTAACAAAAGTATGGTCGCAAAAAGATTATCCATTAATTGAGGTTGGCCGCATGGTACTGGATCGCAATCCAGAGAACTACTTCGCGGAAGTAGAGCAAGTTACGTTCTCGCCTGGCTCTTTCGTCCCTGGTATTGAAGCTTCTCCTGATAAATTACTACAGGGTCGACTGTTTGCTTACGGCGATGCTCATCGTCACCGTGTAGGTCCTAACCATAACAGCCTGCCTATCAACCGTCCAAAAGTAGAAGTGAAGAACTATCAACGTGACGGTGGCATGGCACTCGGCAACAATGGCGGATCCGGTGCTTATTACGAGCCTAACAGCCTAGGTGGACCTAAAGAAGCACCACAATACAAAACCTCACCCTTCGAAGTATCTGGAAATGCCGACAGTGTCTCCTATAATAGTGACGATCACTATACACAACCTGGTGACTTGTATCGCCTGTTGAGTGAAGAAGAGCGTATCCGTCTTGTTCAAAATATCGTAGGTGCTATGACCCCCGTTGAAAGTAACGATATTAAACTTCGCCAAATTGTTCATTTCTATAAAGCTGATCCGGAATTGGGACAGCGTATCGCTTCCGGTTTAGGATTATCCGTTCCAGACGGTATATAAGACTGTAAATGCACTTATATAATCAAAGAGGACCTTTACCCGTAGATGGGAAAGGTCCTCTTTTTAATAAGAAAAGCTAAAACATATAATATATTAGAACAATCACGATGCATAGTGTGGAGACAACAGATAAGCACGAAAAAAAAGTATTCCAGTTATTGCCCTTCATTTGTCTTATACACGACCAGTATACTGCTTCTTTGATGCTCTGCCCCATCACGTGAAGATTTAACTACCGAACCGTAACAAATATTCACAACCTGTTCCTCACGCAGCCCTGCCAAGAACTCATTAGCTTTATTCTCAGCATACGAATTATCAGCATCTACAAACTCTTTTACTTGAATCATCCTGATCTCTCCTTTAATAAATTTTAGTTACTTTTTATGTCTAGATTCTATAGGTAAACTCAACGAAATGTACATGGCGTATCACTCCCC
The DNA here is from genome assembly GCF_002264385.1 of Paenibacillus sp. VTT E-133280. NCBI lineage: Bacteria > Bacillati > Bacillota > Bacilli > Caryophanales > Paenibacillaceae > Paenibacillus > Paenibacillus sp. VTT E-133280. Next base: position 1,460 of record NZ_NFUX01000028.1, on the reverse strand, counting down.
TGGTAACATTTAATGTAAATTTATCTTCGAAATATAGTATAGGCATTCCGCAGTTTTCTACGAAATGCCCATAACATCAGCCTATCATAGCACCCAACTATACAATAGTCAAACGTTTTAAATACAATATTTAGTAAGAATTAATTGCCTTTGCAAAATGGATTGGATTTACATATAGAAGCTGTTATACTGATCAGAAGGTTCCCTCTGGGGGACCTCTATTTGTATAGGAGGGATTGTACTATGGCAACGCGTCATAACAAATTTGCAAAGAATGTGCTACTTAGAGGGGGTGAAATCTACTATGAACCATAGTCTAATTTATGAAGGCTCAAGGACACAATTGGTCCAGCAGCTTATTTATTTTGATGAGGAAAAAATCGCATTTCTAAATCAGTATTTCCCGGAACGAAGCAAACAAAGAAGTAATGCTGAAACGCTGTTGTCCCGTTATTGCTCCGAGCTGGAACAATTACTTTCCCGTTTTAATGGTGAAGAATTGAATTCACTCGTATTGATTGGAAGTCAGCTTCAGCTACGCTACTTAGACGACAATACTACAGATACCTACACCATCGTATTTCCAAACCAGGCAGAACCCAATGATAACAAGATTTCAATGTTCTCGCCTATTGGCATGCAGTTGCTGTTAGCCCAGATCGGCAGTACATGTCAGCTTGCTATACCTTCAGGTGAGTTATCAGTAAAAATCGAAAGTATTAAGTTTGTGAATTGTGGTGAGGTAGCCGTTCTTATTTAAGCCAACTCGCACATATCACCAACATTAACAGCGTCCCTTTCCAATCTTATGGAAGAGGACGCTGTTCATCTATTCAGCCTGCTAAGCACTTCTTCATACTCTTATTTAAGCCTTAAGCCTTCACCCAGTTTACTGACTGATTTATTGATACGAGATGCTCTGGTTTCAGGTTTTTTCGCTGCTTCGATCCAAGACACATATTCCTTCTGATAAGAATAAGCTAGACCGTTAAAATAAGCTTCTGCCTGCTCATGGCTACTCAGCGCATCAAGGAAATCCTCTGGGGCTTCTACCTCCCGTAATTGATGATCTTGCTCCATCGTCATACGCACAATATCACCAGGTTGAGCTTTGGCTAGATCCCTTAGTTCTTTCTTTACCACCATAAAATGCTTTCCGTTTCCATGGGGCATAAGCGTTCCTCTATAGGGGATTCCATTTACACTTCCTTTTACCTGTATTCTGGACTTTGTTTCAAATATTTGTTCGGCATCAAAAGGGACGTTAAGATAAGTCCAGCTCCCGCTTGCATCAGGCCGCACTAATTTAGCTTCGAATTCAAACATAGCTACATCCCCCTCAACTAAAGTCCTATGTTCTATTGTATCCATTCGAATGTAACGATACAAAAAAACACCTATCTATAATAGACAGGTGTTTCTTAATTATAAGCGGGTGATGGGAATCGAACCCACGCTAT
>NZ_NFUX01000018.1:0-86516 GCF_002264385.1 Paenibacillus sp. VTT E-133280 | reverse complement strand
TCCAATGTCTATTCTAAGGGGTGCACTTCATGCAATAAGCGGACGTTCTTGTTTTTAGCATTTGAGTCAAGAAGAAGACTTACTGCGTGTTCCGGAACTGAGATGATCAATTTGCTCGTCTAAAACGGTGCTGGCTTTGCCTAAAAATTGTGAAATGAGGGCAAGTTCTTCATCGGTATAGGAAGCAGCCAATTTAACCATAGCAGTATGAAGCGGCAGGTAGGTGTCAATAACATCTTCTTTATTTTCATACAACGGGACAATAATTACTTTACGGCGATCATTAGGGTCGTTTTGTCTGCGAACGTATCCGTTTTTTTCGAGACGATCTATTAATGCAGTAACGCTGCCAGTGGCAAGTCCAGTTAGTTTGGACAGCTCTCCAGCGGTAATGGGGCCTTTTTCACGCAGGATATCCACAGATAAAAAATCATTATTGTATAACCCAAGAGAGGCGGCTACGTTTTGCTGGTATACCACCGTTCGGGTTCCCAGACCACGCATGAGTAAGGTGAATTGTTCTTGCTCTGGTGTAGGTTGAGCTTGTTCATGGCTTGACAAAGGATAACGCCCCTTTTAAAATCTTTATATCTCGTTAATCAAGATATTTGATTGTGAAGTTATTTTAAAATGTGTTATTTTACAAATTCATTCTATCGAAATAAGCATACTTTTGCAAAAGAAGTAGTATGACAGCATTCGCAATCGTTATGGATAAGAGAAATATCTATGTGTGATTGCTTTAATTGAGAGGGGAATCATGATGAAAGAAGCTATTGTTATTAAAGGCGCACGAGAGAACAATCTGAAGAATGTCTCGCTCACGATTGTACCGTTATGATTGGCAACAATCTTAGCCGTGACATGAAGGGGGCCAATGCGCTAGGCATCACCAGCATTTTTCAGAGCTGGACGCCCCGTTATCCCCATGAGACGGCAGATGAGTCTGAACGTCCGATGTATACAGTTAGTGAGCCGCTGCAATTGCTAGAGTTGATTGAGAGGCTGAACGCTGAGGTCAAGTAAGCTGGAAGTCGTTCATTATGCTATTTTTCCATAATTAAATACAAAAAAGAGAAACCCGAGGTCATGAGAATGACTGGGTTTCTCACCTTTCTTAATCAATCAGCAAGAGTTACAAAGCAATTTTATGATCCAGCAGCTTAATAATCTAGAAGCCGTCCATGATCATGCCATTGACCGTACATTTTATTTTCTTTAGTGTTTATTATAAATTTATCTAATTTACGCTTAAATAAATCTGGTTGATGTGTATAGCTTTGTATCGTGTCGATCCGGACTCTTGTATAAAGAGCTGGAAAGGTTAAGAGGTTCTCATATACCTGCTGCTCCTCTTTTAACCTTTGTTCTATAACCCTATCGACTTTAAAAGAAGCGAGATTCATATCCGGAAGTACCTTTCTTCCTTCGTCACTCATTAGCCCCAGTTTATCGAGGCGGCGGACACGTTCTTTATTTAATTCTGTCCAAGAGCTTCGTTTGCTTCTGGGAGACAGTCGCTGTGCCAGCTGCGTTTCAGAAACTTTCTTTTTCACTCCATCGATCCATCCAAAGCACAAACATTCCTCAACCACATCCAAATACAGCAATGTTTCTGAATTTGGCGTCATACTTACGAGTACCCAACAAAACTTTTCAGTCGTATGATTCTGCTGCAGCCAAACCCGTAAATCTTCTCTCGATTTTACTGTGATTAGATTTTCTATCTCCATCATTAAATTCCAATTTCCTTTCTAGCTAGGGAAAGCATTGCCCATCATAGATTAAATAGCTTTCGCAGGCATCTGATACCAAAAAAAGGAATAGTCATTCATGGTAGAAGCGTGCCCTAACTGACGTAACATAGTGGATATATTACCTCTATGATAAGTCCCGTGATTGGCGGCATGCAGCACAATTTCTGATAGGCGTGTTTGCCGGATTCCAGCAAATGGGTTATCAAGTAGAATAGTCTGCTCTAAATCGGGTTGGTTTTGTAACCATTCTTTGTATTGTTCAGATAGCTGGGCAAAAAGATTAGCGTATTCATCAACCGAATCTAGAATGCTCATATTTAGCGGGATACTTTTTTGAAAAGCCTCAGGCATACCAGTGCCTGTTAAAACCAGATACCACATCGTATCAACCGCATAGATATGGCTAAGGGCATGAGCGATAGTAGGAAAAGAGCTATTCACTTCTTGATTTAGCACAGAGGGAGAGAGTTCCTTGATTCTTCCCAGGATCGTTTGGTTCGCCCAAATGTGATAATTAAACATTTCTACTGGATGATTGGTCATTGTATGATCTCCTTTTGAGTTGTGATAGATTTTTTTGTAGCTGTTGTTAATATAAAAGAAGAAGTATGACAGCAGACTGTCATACTTCTTCATAAAGATTTAGGGTATTTAGCAGCTGCTTTTTTAAGATACCCCGCAGTGCAAGAGGCTCGAGGACTTCAGCGCCGCTGCCGAAGCTCAGCAGAATTGACCATAGCCAGCGGGCTTCCAGTGGCTTATACACAGGAATTCGCATCGTCATGCTCTCATCGGTATGAAATTCCTTATCCATCTGGTGAAATTGATCCAGCGCTTCTGCCAAAGCCTCAGGTCCTACCCGGATTACGACATCCTCAACCTGATCGGCCCTATTTGAACAACCGGCCTCTATGGGAACCTCATGTTGGGAATGAAAGATATTCTGTGTCAGAAGCAAATTCATCATCCGGGATAGCCGGAACTCTCGATAATCCTGTCGTTCCCGGCAATAACCATATATGTACCAGTTGCTATATTTAAAATGAAGCTTTACGGGTTCCATATCACGGGTTGTGCGTTCGTTTTTTACATTGATGTAATCAAAACGGACGATATTTCGTTCCGTAATAGCCGTACGTAAAAGAGAAAGTGCATCGGGATCCATACGGCGAGTTTCAAAATTCACCGCTAGACTAGAAGTCTGTTGTTCTGCTCCAATCGTTTGCAGCCGCTCAATGGTTCCTTGCGCCTGCGCGTCTTCAAACACAGAGGAGAGACTGTTCAGCACGGTAATCAAAGAAGTGACATCATAAGAACGGAGCAGGCTTTTATCCATTTTATATCCGTCCATGATGCCATATCCGCCTTTAGTTCCCTGATACGATACAACCGGGATGCCTGCGGCACAAATGACATCGATATCCCTATAGATAGTTCTCTGAGAAACCTGAAACTCTTCAGCCAGCTTGGAGGCAGATAAAACTTCGTGGTTCAACAGCTTGTAGATCATAGAAATCAAACGTTCCAATTTCATTTGTGTATCCCACCCATTAGTCCATTTCGTGTTACTGCATGATTATAGCATAGATTTTTCAAGCTAATTTTGGGGAGGATTGTGGTGGTGTTGCACAGGAGAATACTAATTGTACCTCACAGAGAAAAAAGGATTGACAAAATATGGTTAGTTGGTTTATCTTGTGAATATAAAATAAAAATATTCATAAAACCATAAAAAGCGAGTGAACTTATATGCCTAAAAAATTCTCTGAACAAGAAAAAGAATGGATAAAACATAAATTGTTGACAGAAGGGCGTCGCTGCTTTGAAATACATGGCATTAAAAAAACTAGTGTTGAAGAATTAACAAAAGCCGCCGGGATTGCGCAAGGTTCGTTTTACATGTTCTTTGGGTCGAAAGAGGAATTGTTCTATCACATATTGCTTGAAGAGGAACAACGAATTCGTAGTACAATGTTCAATTCATTTAGCGTAGGCGTGCCTGTAAACAAGGAAGAAATCCAATTATTTTTACTGAAATCTTTCCGGATGATGGAAGAGAGTCCGATCGTCCGCCAGATGTTCGTAAGAAGCGAAATGGAGCAGTTATTAAGAAAGTTGCCTAATGAGTTGTTGGAACAAAATTTTACAGAGGATAAAGACTTTTTTATTCCTTTCATTCAATCATGGCAAGCCGAAGGTATCATGGTTGGGATTGACCCGGAATTAATCGTAAGCATGATTCGCTCTGTAGTCCTCCTGTCTTTGCATAAGGAAGAGATCGGTGATGAACGCTATCAGGCAACAATAGAGCTTTTGATTGGGGTTCTGGCTGAAGGGATGACTTCTTTGAAAGATAATAAGACTGGGGGAGAATGATATGATCGAAGTAAAGGAGCTTCATTTTACCTATCCAAAAATAAAAGAGCCAACCCTTAGTGGACTTAACTTTTCCATACCTCAAGGTGAAGTGTTTGGTTTTCTCGGTCCTTCGGGAGCGGGTAAAAGCACAACACAAAAAATACTAATTGGAGTCTTAAAAAATTATCTCGGCAGCGTTAACGTAATGGGCAAGGAAATAAGAAATACCGGACCGGAGTATTTTGAGGGGATAGGGGTAGCTTTTGAGTTTCCAAATTTCTATTCAAAGTTTACTGCGCTGGAAAATTTGCAGCTATTTAGGACTCTGTATTCAGGGAGAACGGTGGAACCGAGGTTTCTCCTGGAGCAAGTAAATCTCACTGAAGCTGCAAATTTGAAGGTCTCCCAGTTATCGAAGGGGATGAAGATGAGGCTGAATTTCTGCAGAGCACTCTTAAATAACCCACAAATTCTATTTCTGGATGAACCCACTTCCGGGCTCGACCCTGTTAATGCGAAACGAATGAAGGATTTAATCCTGGAAAAAAAGGCGAATGGGACAACTGTAATTATTACAACACATAATATGCAAGCCGCGGAGGAGCTCTGCGACAGGGTCGCCTTTATCGTAGACGGTCAAATTAAGTTGATTGATTCACCTCGGGAGCTTAAGCTTCTTAATGGAAAAAAACGAGTGCGGCTGGAATATCGCCATCATAATGAAGTTAGAAATGAGGAATTCTCACTTGATGATATAGGGGAGAATGAATATTTCTTAAAGCTTGTTCGTGAGCATCCAATAGAAACCATTCATTCGCTGGAGGCGTCTTTGGAACAAATATTTATTGACGTAACTGGGAGGCAGTTAACATGAGATTCAGATCTGCGTTTGCCTTTGACATCCGGTTTCAATGGCGGCATGGGTTTTATTGGGTCTACGTCATTATCTGTGCGTTTTATTTGGTATTGCTGCATCTTATTCCTGATCATTATCGAGAACAAACGATGTTGTTATTGACCTTTAGCGATCCGAGTGCTTTGGGACTTATTCTCGCAGGGGGGATTGTGCTGCTGGAAAGAGACCAGGGAATCCATGATGCTTTATTTGTTACTCCGATTCGTGTTAGGGAATATTTACTTTCAAAAGCTGGCTCATTATCTGTACTCTCCCTGTTTGCCGCTTGGGTTATTCATGTAGCAGCTAGCGGGATTCCGCATTCCCCGTTTGGCTTTTCTACTGGAATCATTTTAACTTCAAGCTTCATGACGCTATTGTCGATTGGTGTTGTGGCTCGTTGCCAGACAATTAATGGCTTCATTCTACTCTCACAAGTATTCGCATTGCCTTTTATCCTTCCATTGCTTGGTTATTTTAAGGTGTGGAACTCCAAATTTTTCTTATGGCTTCCTACGGAAGGAACGCTTCGCTTGTTGAGTTCGGGAACCTCAGCTATGTCACTTGGCAGTTACATGTACTCCATATCGATATTACTCCTATGGAATGTAGTGATATACGTATGGGCAAAAATGTCCTTCGAAAATCATGTAATAATACGCATAGGTAAGGGAGGAGCAGGAAAATGAAAAAGTATCGTATGCTTTTTATAAGCGATATCCGGCATACTGGTGTGGACCCAGTGCTTATGGTCGGCATCTTTGCTCCATTAGCCCTTCTAGTCGTCTCAAGGTTTGGATTTCCAATGATAGCCGATTGGCTTACGAATGGTTATGCTTTTGATTTATATCAATATAGCAGCTTTGCTGCGATTTTCTTAGTCATGACCTTTCCCATGCTAACCGGTATGATGACAGGTCTTTTAATGCTTGATGAAAGAGATGAGAATGTCATCTCTTATTACGCGGTTACACCATTAATGCGCAGAGGGTACATGGTGTATCGTCTAGTTCTTCCATCTCTACTCTGTGCATTTCTTTCATCGCTATTTTTTATAGTCTCCGGCTTATCTAGCTTCCAATTAGAGCATGTATATATCCTTATACTATTAGCATTTGAAGCCCCTTGTTTTGCATTATTCCTAGCTTCTTTCGCTGCAAATAAGGTAGAGGGATTAGCTTTAGCAAAGGTCGGTGGTCTGTTTATAGCAGGACCAATCCTAGCTTACTTTGTTCCATCACCCTGGCAATTTATCGGTGCGTGGATTCCTACGTATTGGCCTGCTAAGTTATTTTTTGTTGTAGAAATGGCTAGTGGTTTTAGTGTACTTGCATACTTTATGGTGGGACTTCTATTCCACTTGAGCCTTTTGGGCATCATGATCAGGATTTTTATTAAAAGAGCCGATTGATTAACCTCCTCCAAGCAGCTTAGGCAACAGCATAAGTAGCTTCTCTCGGGTTAGCGCATCTCCATAGTTCCATTTGCTTCCGTCAAGTAGATAAGCTTGCCCCTTACGTACTGCAGATAGATTTTTCCAAAGTGAGCTGTCTAGTAGTTTCTCCATAGCCACTCGAGAGTCTTGACGTTCTGGAATAAGCATAAAAATATAATCTCCGGCGTAAGAAGGCAGCCTTGCTGGATCAACCTCTGCAAACCCTAACTCTTCATCGAGAATCGCTTGGATCTCATCTGTGGGTTGTAAACCGTTAGGGGCATAGAGAGCAGTAGACAAACCTGACATTCCCATTGCATATAGATGATTTCCATGGTCATAAATCAATGCAGAAGCTGTTTCTCCAGGTCGAAGAGTATTCATATAAAGCTGCTGCCACATGGCAGCATTTTTTGCTGCGAACGAATCCAGCCATGCTTCAGCTTCGTGCTGCTTACCCAACCAGCTTCCAAGTGTCCGCATACGGTGTTCAAGTGGAGCAAATGAATCAAAGGTAAGTGTCGGGGCGATGTCGACGACTGCTCGATAAGCCTTATCATCTGAATTAGCTATAATAATTAGGTCAGGATTTAATGAAGAGGCAAGCTTCGGATCCAGAGGAAAGCCAACGTTAGAGAGCTTCTTAAGTCGATGTTTATAGACTCTGTTCCATGCAAAGACTTCATCTCCTCCAATAGGTTTTATACCTAATGCGAGAAGGTCACCAAGCGTCTCACCATGGTAGACAATGCGCCTTGGACGCTCCGGAATATCCACCTCATGGCCAGTCCAGTCTTTCACAGTAAGCTTCCGGCCTTGCTGATGCGCATATTGTCCGGGTGTAATTCCAGTCTTTTGACGAAACCGGCGACTAAAATAATATTCATCGGAGAAGCCAACCAGTCGAGCAATCTCACGCAGCGGTTCAGCGGATTCCAGAAGGAAACGCTTCGAATGGTTAATACGCAGTTCGGTCAGGTAATCGAGCGGTCTTTTGCCGGTAAGCTTTTGAAAGATCGGAGTATATTGCCACAGCGTAATACCCGCGAGCTCAGCCAGTTGCTTCACGGTGATACTCTCCGTATAGTGTTCTTGCATATATTGGATGGTCTTTTCCACGGAATCCGCGGGACTTGGCACCTGCTCGGAAGGATAATTATGCTCAAAAAGTAAGAGCAGCAATTCTTGGAATTTCAATTGCCGCTTAAAAAACTGCACATCATCTGCATTTTTTTTGCTCATAAGCAGATCTTCCGCAAGGCGGATTACCCTAGTGAACGGGTGGACAATTAGCTCCTGCCTACCCGGAAGGAGTTCATCTGAATAATATTCGGGATACTCGGAGTTATTAATTGCTGTAAAAGTGATGAGATAATAATAAAGAGTCGTCTCTGGATTGTCCGTGCTATAGGATGTTCCAGGAGATAGGAGATAACACGTATCTGTAGTCAGTGTTATGGTTTGACCGCTAAGGATCAGCTGTCCACTTCCGCCAGTGAAGATTAGAAGTCTATAAAAGTGAGTGGTAAGAGTCTTAGAGCAAGAGCCTGCCGGTTGAATATGTAGTTCCGCATCAGTCAGCTGAAACAGCAACGAGCGGAGCGGTGCAGCGACGGGTAATGTTTGCAGCAAGAGGAAGCCTCCGTTCATTTGGTGAGAATCATTATCAATTAATTCATTGTATATAAAATAAAGAAGCATATCAACAGCTGTTGACATGCTTCTTGCAGTTTTCTATCAGCTAAGTGCCAAATGCTTCATGAAGGTGAAAATTATTTCATATTCAAAAGCTGTGGGAGTTCACCGAGCAGCCATTCTCTTGTTGTTGCATCACTTGAAGTCTTCATAATATCTTGTGTATAGACATATCCGTTCTTGACGGCAGGGAGACCTTTCCAAATCGGACTCTTTAATAGAGTAGAAGTGGATTGCTTGGCTTCATCGGCCACAGGAGTTAGGATGAAAATCCGATCTCCGGCATATTCTTTTAGCACTTCCATGGATACTTCCTGGAATCCCATACCTTCATCGAGAACCTTCTGAATCGCTGGGGTTGGCTTGAAGCCATTCTCTCCATATAGGACTTGCGAAAGTCCGGTCGTCGCCATAACAAATAGTCTGTCACCAGGATAATAAGTAAAGACTGAAGCTGTTTCTCCTTCTTTTATGCCTGCTGCCTTTAATTGTTCCCACAAGGCATCTTCACTCGTTTTATACTTAGCGAGCCATGCCTCTGCTTCGGTCGTTCTCCCAAGAATTCCGCCAATATCCAGCATTCGTTCTTTTAACGGGGCAAAGGTATCAAAGATTATTGTTGGTGCAATTTTGGACAGCTGCTCGAAATCAGCTTCATCTGTTCCTGCATAGATAATCAAATCAGGCTGAAGTTCCAGGGTCTTTTCCAGATTGATAGGGAACCCTACATCTTCGACACCTTGAAGCTGATCTTCAAAAACCTGTCCCTCACCCATAGATAGTGGATAGCCTACCGCTTGCACACCAAGTGCGAGCAAATCGCCATAAGTTTCTCCTGAATAAATTACGCGCTTAGGGTTAACAGGAATTTCTACAGTATGGCCTATGTAGTCCGTGTAGGTGCGAGTAGTCGCCGCAGCTGCATTAGTGCCATTATCGGATGTTTCTGGAGAAGGTGCAGGGGTAGCAGAAGTATTATTTCCGGCTGCGTTAGACGCAGTGTTCTTGGCTGGTTGTTCCTCTGAGTTTCCGCACGCGAGTAGTAATGTGGTCATCAGAAAGAGTACACATAACACGGCGAAGGGTTGTCTTACCTTGTTCATATAATATTGCCTCCCTAAAATATGTAACGATCACCAATAATGATAATCATTCTCGACGAAAACTATCATAATTTAAAGTCTCCTTTTACTCAATGGACAAAACACATTATGGCGATTTGATTTGTACAATCTATTGTTAATGGAGTTGGTAGCCAGAGAAAAGATTGATAAGGCTAAGGAGGTATTGAGGAGCACGCAAAACTCTGTCGTGGGATTGAAATAAATAGAACAAGGCCGTCTTGTTTGGTAGAAACCAACCAGAGACGGCCTTTTTTAATAGATGAGATTAAAGAAGAGAGAGGGTGAAACGGAATGCATATGGGCGATTAGCTGGTAGAGTAAACTCTTCATGTGTCCGTGCGCCCCAACTGTCGTCACCGCCAACACCCATTTGCTTGTAGTTCACTCTCAGCACGCTTTTGTTCGAGACAGGCAATTTATACACATGATCACTTGCTTCCAGCTCGTCAGGCATCCAAGGCAGGGCATTAATCTCCAAAGGGATGGCACTATCAAAATAAAGTCCTGATCCATCGTTGGCTTCCGTTATTGAAGCAAATCTCACATCAGTCTTATTGCCACACTCCTGCGGTCTGAGGTAAGGGACGAACTGGTCACTGACTTTGCCAGAATAACGGCCCAGTGGTGCTCCAGTCTGTCTATCCCAATAATTCTCATGGGGTCCACGGCCGTACCATGACAGGGTATCGAGTCTTCCAGCAAGCACGAACATCATTCCGAACTCAGGAATTTCTGGCAGATCACTGCTACCCGGATTCAGTTCTTGCAGGAACTCTATAGATCCGTCAGGGCGAATCTCATACTGAACCAGAAGGGTGGAATACGGATTCGTTGGCAAAAGGTAAGTGGTGGAAACGAAACAGAGATTTCCTTCGGTTCTATAAACCATGCTCAACAGATTCCGCTCATTAGAAGCCTGCTTCCACACTGCACAGCGCTTTGGCAATCCATTGCCAAGATCATTATCCGTGACTGCTCTCCAGAAGTTAGGTCTTACGGGCTCAAGCAGATGTTCTTTACCGGCAGCATGGTATGAGTTTAGCTCACCAGTTGCTTTATTAAAGCTTAGAGTGAAATTCTCACCCTGTACGCTCAATGCATCTTCATGTTCCTGCACATGTAACGTTCCATCCGTTGTTTTTGGAGCCTTTGTCACGATACGCGGGGACAGAATAAACTGTTCCCAAGCGATTTCGTGGTCAGCATCAGACCAAGAAGTTTCTGAACGCTGAATGAAGGAGAGATTTAGAATAGCTTCGTGATCGCCTTTATGTGAAATCAGTTCATAAGGGATGGTGCATTCAACGATTTCTCCTGGTACAGCAGAGATTTGCAGCAAACCCTCTTGCGCAGCTACTCCGTCTAAAGTAACTTCCCATTTAAGTTCGTACTGTTTAATGTCGGTAAATAAAAAGTTATTATGAATCTGAAAGAGACCTTCACGGATATTTAAAGCAGTTACTTTAATATTTTGATAGCATTTTTTGACCTCAAATAGCTTTGGAGTAACCGAACGATCGGCAAAAAGTAATCCGTTTCCGCTAAAGTTTCCATCATGTGGCGACTCACCAAAGTCACCGCCATATGCTAAATAGGGGACACCTTCGGATGTTTTGGTTCGGATAGCCTGATCCACCCAATCCCAAATAAATGCACCTTGAAAAATATCGTACTTGTCAAACAAGTCCGTGTATAGGTGTAGCCCACCGCAGGAATTGCCCATAGCATGACTGTATTCGCAGATGATATAAGGCTTCTGAGGATGACTCAACGCATATTTTTCAACATCGTGCGGTTTAGCATACATAGTCGACTCTATATCACTAGCTGCTTCCGACTCTCTGCAATGGAAGATCCCTTCATAATGAACAGGCCGTGTTGGGTCCGCTTCTCTGAGATAGTCATGCATGGCGATAAAATTATCACCACCGTAGGACTCATTCCCCAGTGACCAGATGATAACCGAAGGATGGTTCTTATCTCTTTGCATCATGGAGTCGCAACGGTCAATCACATTGGCCCGCCATTCCGGTTTGCTGGCAGGTACATTTCCCTCATGTATTCCTTGTTGCCCGTACTGCCAAGTGCCGTGCGTCTCCAGATTGGTTTCATCGATAACGTAAAGTCCGTATTCATCACAAAGCTCATACCAAATAGACTGATTCGGGTAGTGAGAGGTCCGAACCGCGTTAATATTATGTGTTTTCATCAGTTGGATATCTCGGATCATGTCGTCTTTGGATAGCGCACGTCCTGTGTCACAAGAGAACTCGTGCCGGTTAACGCCTTTAAGTACAATTCTTTTGCCGTTGATCTTCATAAGTCCGTCTTTGATCTCAAAGGTGCGGAATCCGACCTTACAGCTGACCGTTTCAATAGTGTTTCCTTTATCGTCAATAATGGAGAGAACCAATGTATACAGATACGGTGTCTCAGCACTCCACTTATAAGGATCTTTTACATGCTCAGAAAGCTTGAAATGATGAACGCCCTCTTGATCCATGGAAGTAACTGTAGATACTGGTGCCTCCCATACAGGCTGATCCTCTTTATTGTATAGCTGCATTTGGAGTGTATAAGGGCTTAGCTTCTGATCAAAGTATTTCTCCATTTTGATGTCTACGTTTAAATCCGCATGAACGAAATCCTCATCCAGCTCGGTTTTAACGAAAAAATCAGCAACATGGACAGAAGGGGCCGTGTACAGATAGACCTCCCGAAAAATACCGCTAAGCCGCCAAAAATCTTGATCCTCCAGCCAACTGGCATCACACCAGCGATAGACCTCGACAGCTAGTTTATTATCACCAGTAACTAGATAAGGGGTAATATCGAACTCCGAAGGTGTAAAGGTGTCTTCACAGTATCCGACCCGTTCTCCGTTTACCCACACATAGAAAGCGGATTCAACCCCCTGAAAGCTAAGGTATACAGGCTGACCGTTCCAAGATTCTGGTACAGTAAAGGTTCTGATGTACGAGCCCACGGGATTATATTTTGTCGGAGCAAAAGGTGGCTTGAGATCAGGTTCGGATTCCGCCCAAGGATAGCGCACATTCGTATATTGCGGGTAATCATAGCCATGGAACTGCCAGTGAGAAGGTACAGGAATCGTAACCCAATTGCTGCAATCGAAATGAGCTTTATAGAAATCCACGACTCGTAGATCCGGTGTTTCAGAAAAAGAGAACTTCCAAATACCATTAAGCGTTTTGTAGTATGGCGAGGCTTCTTTATCTCCCACCAGGGCTTGCGTTAGATTGCTATATGGGATCATGGAAGCATGTGCATCCAAGCGATTTAATTCGAAGATCTCCGGATTATTATTCCATTCTGGATAACCGTTTGCAGGAGGCTGGTAAACAAATTTTGCTCGCATGAGTAAATCTCCTTTATAATAGTGATGTTATTATATTCATATTATAGATTGGAGTAATGGTAAGAGATATAAAAGATTTTTCATCAAATATAACAAAATATGAAACGAGTGATCAGATGGAGAGCAAAATAATCTTTTGCCAAACGGAAGAGACGAATATGCTGCCGCTGTATGCTACAACCATTGGATTTTGGGAGCATCAGGCAGAAACCTTACGTCCTACCGGATTTCCGGACTATCAAATGCATCAGATTCATGAAGGCAAAGGCGAGCTTATCATTCAGGAGAAACGATATATTGTCGGCTCAGGGGATGTTTTCTTTTTGTTCCCGAATATTACGCATTCGTATGCGCCAATCAGCAGTAAGTGGAAGCTGTCATGGATTTCATTCAATGGTAGAGAGGCCGGTCAAATGCTGCTGTACGCAGGAATTCGCGAATCAGGCCCTGCTAGGTTGAAGGAGGATAAATGGCTAAATCCTTTAAAAGAAATGCTCAACTTGTCAGATAACAATGATTTGGAAACGAATCTGGAACGATCCAAACAATTATATGCGCTGCTACTGGATTTAAAAAGCAACCTAGTTTCTCCTTTAAATGAAGCTCTTGAATTGGAGCGAATTAATCCGGTGTTGCGTCATATAGAAAGAAATCTTCATAGGTCCCTCCCATTAAAGGAACTTGCGGAGGTTATTGCAGTGTCGCCACAGTATTTATGTAGGCTTTTTCAAAAAACAATTCATGATCGACCTGTAACCTATATCAACAAGCAACGTATAAACTTGAGTAAACAACTAATGTCCAATAAACGAGATAAAAAAATGTATGAGATTGCTCAGTTAGTGGGCTTCGAAAATGCCAGCTACTTTTGTCTAGTGTTTAAGCGGTTGACTGGAATGAGTCCAGAGCAATTTAAACAGCTGCATGGTTTGGACTAAGGGCAATAGAGAATGCCTCTAAGCCCTATGATAAACGCTTACTTGTTAGCATCTAGCACTCCATGATATAGTTTAATTGAGTTCATATGTTGTATTTTTCACGAATTCGCTCATTTTTTTGCAATATGTGTATGTTCAATCTAATTCAATACATAGAACCAAATTTACGATCAGATATTTAGTTAAGCATCAGGAAGGAGTCATCAATTTGAATGAGAAGTTAAAAGAGGCATATGAACGTTTGGACTTGCCTGTAGACATTAGCCGGGAGGAACTGAATAAAAAGTTTGATTTGCACTTGAAACGCCGTAAATCAAATTCCTCAGAAACTGAGGCTACAGCCTATGAAGAAGAATTTCTTGCTTTCAAAACGATCCTAGACGGCTTGGATCAGCAGGAAATTCAGGAGGCAGAGGACAAGCGGCTAGAGAAATGGGGAGCATTTTCCGGCATAGCGCGTAAATCAGAGAATTTTTTTAGGCTATACAAAGTCCATACTTTTGTATCTATCATTGTGCTGTTAGTGCTAATCTTTGGAGGTAACGCTCTTTATAATCAATATCAAGCCAAAAAATATGAAGCTTCACTCCCGCCAGTGGATGTACATATCATGTTCTTAGGCAATTATGAATCCCAAGATCCATCAGGTAAGGATGAAGAGCTTAAACAAGAGATAGTCAATCGCTATCCGACTTGGAAGCGGGTAAAGACGGATGTAGTGTACCTTCCCTCAACAGGTGGAACGGGTGGAGGAACATTAGACATGACTTATATTCAGCGCGCAATGGCGATGCTGGCAGCGGAAAGACCTGATATCCTCATTTTGGATGATGCTACTTTTGATTGGATTGGACAACAGCAGGGACTTAAGAATCTGGAGCCGTTTGTTAAATCAGCGGGACTTCCTTTAGATGATATTCGTTTGAAACGTATAAAAAATACGGAGAACGGTGAAGAATGGATCACTGGCGTAGATATCACAGATACGAAATTTGCTACAGATCTTCCAATTCATTCACGGAAGATGATTATCGGGGTGTTTGGAGAAGGTGGAGATAAGAACAAATCAACTGATTTTGTTGAGTTCTTAGTAGGGCAAATGACTGCCAAATAAATGAGTATTATAAATGGACCTGTGTTATAAAGACCGATGTTGTATGGATTCTCATACGATATCGGTTTTTTTGATGTACATTCAAAGCATCTGAATTGACGAATGTGAAGTGAACTCACTATAATAATTCATATAGATATGAACTAAGTAATATAAATATAAACTAAAATGAATATTACAAGGGAGTGATGAAAGAATGAAGACAGAAGGAACTCTGACAATACATACACAGAAGCGTGGTGCAGCATTAGGTGATTTATTTGGAATCTTCTTTGAGGATTTAAATCATGCGGCAGATGGTGGTCTTTATGCTGAGCTAGTTCAGAATCGATCCTTTGAATTTGATCCGATTGATCGGGCCGATTATCATGCGTTAATGGCTTGGGAGCCTGTAGAACGTGGGGAGGGGAAATCCGTAATCACCGTGGAAGATAGCGAGCCCTTGAATGGTCGTAATCCACATTATGTAGCTATTGATATTGTGGCTGAAGGTGACGGCGTTGGGTTGATGAATCTGGGATTCAATCGTGGTATTCCGGTAAAAGAGGGCGAGAACTATAAGTTCTCCGTTTATGCTCGTCGCGAGACAAGCTTTGATGTCCCCCTTACTGTAACCATCGAAAGTACAAATGGCATCATTCATGGTGAAGCGGAAATAGCTGTGAATCACTCCGAATGGACTCGATACGAAGCAGTTATTAAGTCTAAGGCTACGGATACTAGTTCACGTCTTGTAATCGTTACCAAAGGGAGCGGGAGGGTATATCTGGACATGATTTCTCTATTTCCGGAGAAGACCTTTATGAACAGACCAGGGGGCATGCGTGAAGATATTTCACTGTTACTCGCCGGCTTAAAGCCTAAATTCATGCGGTTTCCGGGTGGTTGTCTGGTACATGACGGTTCCTTAAATCCAGATGACAGAGATTCTATGTACAGATGGAAGAATACAATTGGGGATGTTGCACAAAGACCGGCAAGGCGGAATAACTGGTCCTACAATCAGACGCTTGGGTTAGGTTACTTTGAATATTTTCAGTTCTGTGAGGATATTGGAGCTAAGCCGATTCCCGTTCTTCCGGGCGGCTACGATCCGCATCATAAACGATTGGTCCCACTGGATGAATTAACGCCCTGGGTTGAGGATGCACTGGATTTGATCGAATTTGCTAATGGGGATATTTCTTCGGAGTGGGGAAGTATACGTGCGAGGCTGGGTCATCCAGAGCCTTTTAACCTAGAGTATATCGGTATCGGCAATGAGGAGGTAGGTGCACCTTTTTTCGAGAGATATCCATACTTTCATCAAGCCATAAAAGAGAAATATCCGGATATTAAAGTCATTAATTCGAGCGGTCCATTCTCTGCAGGTAAAGAATATGATCGGGGCTGGACATCGGCAAAAGAGAATAAGTCTGATCTCGTAGATGAGCATTACTACTGTACACCAGAATGGTTCCTGGCGAATCATCATCGTTATGATGACTTTAAGGCTGACGAACCGAAAGTGTTCTTAGGTGAATATGCTTCATGGGGCAATACCTATTATAACGCGTTGGTGGAAGCGGCTTTTATGACGGGACTTCAGAACAACGCTCATGCGGTTGGCTTGGCATGTTATGCGCCTATGCTCTGCAATGTGGATTATATCAACTGGAAGCCGGATCTAATCTGGTTTAATAATCATGAAGTGTACGGAACTGCGAACTACTATGTTCAAAAGCTATTCATGAATCATCAGGGAGATCAGCTCCTAGAAATAAAAGCAAACGGCTTCACAGTACCTGAGGAACGCAAAATTGAAGCAATCACAGGAGCCATTAGCTTGGGCGTCGATGCATCCGCTGCTCGTTTCTCCGAAATCCATCTTGTCAACAATGTCACAGGAGAACACAAGACATTTTCTGATCTATCGGAAGAAGTATCGAATCTGCTTGACCCCGATCAGAATGGAACGGCTAAACATATATTAGAGCTTGGAGAGACGGAGTGGGAGAGCTATTCCTTGAATTTTAAGGCTACACGAACCGCAGGGAATAAAGGATTTAAGTTCTATTTTGGCAAAGCGGATGATCAGAATCATTTGTACTGGGAGCTGGGTGGCTGGCAGAATCAGGATTCGATTGTCGCCTCCATCATTAACGGAAGAAACTCTGTTCTGACACATTCGATGTTTACTGTTGAAACAGACGTAGAATATGATCTAAAGCTAAAAGTATCCGGCAGACATATTCATACATACATTAACGGAGAGTTGATCAATGAAACAGAGGATAAACTTCCGGTCATCGAACCGCTGTATTACACAGCAAGTGTGGAGGATTGCACAGGGGATATCATACTTAAGACAGTGAATGTACAAGAGAATAGCGTTTCTGCTGAGATTATATTAAAAGAGTTGGCAAAAAAGGACTTGTCCGTCGAAGGATATGAACTGTCGGGATACCAGCTTGAGGATGAAAATAATTTCGAGAATAAAGAGCTTGTCTCCCCGAAGCAAAAAAACTTTACGACAGTGGGCAGTTGCTTTTCTTATGAGTTTCCGAAGCAATCCGTAACGATTTTTAGAATAAAATAAAAACTAAAAGCGCCCCTTTTGAATCTTAGAATTACAGAGATTCAAGGGGGCGTTTATGGTGGTCGGCTACACTAATGACAGGTGCAATATTATTAATAAGCTGGGGAATGCAAACCATCTTTACACGGTCTGCATGTTCTAGTAATGTAGTGAGACAGCAGCCCACGACCAGCGCATCTTCCAATCGTCCAGCGAAAGATTAATTTTCTACTTGCTCTTTTTTTTAGCTTGAATATAATCACAGGTAACAGCTATACTGCATCAATACATATCTCGCTTGTTAAATTAATAATTAATATTATTGTTAACTAAGAAATAGTTTTGAGATTACATAGTTAGAATTCTTTAAAATACTAATTCAAAGACATAGGAGACCATAAAATGCACTTAAATACAGATACAGAATCGCTTCGGGTCTACGAAGCATTAGCAAGTGAAGTCAGGCTAAGGATTATCGAACTACTGGACCGAAAAGAGATGCATATTAAAGAACTGGCTGCCGAGCTCTATCTAAGTAGTGCTATGGTTAGCACACATGTTGCCAAGCTGCAAAAGGCAGGTCTGATTAGCTCTAAAATGAGACGTGTAGATGGAGGGACTTATAAGTACTGCTCCCTGTCTACGAACTGCCTGCAGATTAAATTATCAGGATCTCGGGGAATCTGCTAATCGGATATTATGAATGATGGGAAATAGATAATTTATAAAAACAAAAAAACATATTGTAATGAAAACGGTTTTATGATAATTTAAATCTATAAAAACGTTTTTATTTGTAAAGGAAGATTGAATCATTATGGAAAAGGTAACCATCAAAGACGTTGCAAGAGAGGCTGGAGTGTCCATTTCTACAGTTTCTAACGCACTAAATGACGTTGATGTATTAAATCCGGAGACCAAATCACATGTGCTTAAGATCGCGAAGCAATTAAATTATGTTCCAAACCTAAATGGCAAGCTCCTAAGGAACGGAAAAACTAAAATGCTAGGTTTTTTCACGACAAGTGTAGCAGGCCCATACTTCTATAAGCTGGTGGAGTCCATGTCTCGTGAATGTGATCGGTTAGGTTATGGATTAAATGTATTTGTTACAAAGGATAAACAAGTCATTATGAGCAATATTCTAGGCCGACGTGTGGATGGGGTCATTATCTACGAAGAGCTGAGAATAGATGAAGAAGAAATTGCTGCAATGGTGAAAGACAAGATCAAGGCTGTGTTTCTGGATCGACCACTTCAGAATGAAACGATGGGAAGTGTAATTTTTAATTCGTTTGAATCTGCTTACGAAGCAACAAAATATTTAATCAGTCTGGGACACAAGAAAATTGCTTACATATCTGGTGTAGATGAGATGTATGACAGTGTTCAGCGGAAAGAAGGATACTTGGCCGCCTTGCGTCAATATCAGCTTCCGACGAACGAAGAGTATATTATACAAGGATATTTTGAGGAAGAGAGCACCTATAACGCTATAAAGTCTCTAGTTCATTTAAGTCCTGAAAAAATGCCTGATGCTTTTTTAGCGGGGAATGATTTGAGCGCCATTGGATGTATTCAAGCTTTGAAATCGCATGGATATGAAGTCCCGTTGGATATAAGTGTAATGGGGTTTGACGATATTGATATCGCGCAGTATTTCTCACCGCCATTAACGACGGTAAGAAATCAAATTGCCAGACAAGGTATTCTATCCATAAATCACCTGGTTCGCATGATTCAGAAGAAGGAACAGGGCGAAATGATGAAATTGCCGGGTGAGCTAATTGTACGTGGTTCTACTCAAGTGAAGATTGATCGGTACTAACGCTTTCAAGAAGGTCAACAAGATAGTATCCGATCATTTTTTTTATAATTTTATTGCTTTTAGGAGGTTTTTTTTAAAAAGAAATAAAAACGTTTTTATTGTTTTGGGGATCATGATTTGGAGGGGAGAAGAAAAACGTGGATAAATTAGCCGTAGTGCCAGTGAACGGGAAGAATCCAATGAACAGTAAGAAGCCTATGGGACAGAGGGTCAAAGAGTTCGTGATTGATTATAAGAGACAATGGGAAATCCAGTCCATGATCATTCCAGGAATTATTTTTATGATTATCTTTTGTTTTATTCCGATTTATGGATTAACAATTGCTTTTAAAAGCTACACCGTAATTGATACGCTCGATTCGGCCCCATGGGTAGGGCTCGATAATTTTAGAATTATTTTATCAGATAAATACTTTTGGGACGCTGTAGTCAATACATTAGGGATCAGCTTTCTGAAATTAGCCATAGGATTTGTTATTCCTATTATTTTATCCGTCATGATTTATGAATTAAGCGGTGGACGTTTCAAAAAAATAGTACAAACGATCTCTTATTTACCTCACTTTTTGTCCTGGATTGTTCTGGGCGGGATGCTGATTGCTTGGTTCTCTTCCTCCGGTATGATTAATGAAATCCTGCTCAATTTGGGAATCATTTCGAAACCGGTAAATATCTTGCTTGATGCGAACAAGTATTGGTGGATTGCAACGTTATCGGATATTTGGAAAGAGGCGGGCTGGGGAACGATTTTATACCTAGCGATCATGTCGAAAATTGACCCTACTTATTATGAAGCTGCAAAAATAGATGGGGCCAGTCGTATGAGACAAATTTGGAATATTACCCTCCCTAACATGAAACCGATTATCAGTTTAAATCTGATTCTGACTGTAAGCGGTTTATTAGGATCGAATTTAGATCAAACCTTGGTCTTGATGAATTCACAGAACCGTGAAAAAGCAGAAGTAATCAATTCTTATGTGTATCGTATGGGTATGACGCAAGGTGACTTCTCTTATGCAACCGCTGTTGGTTTAGGTGTCTCCATCGTATCAGTTATCCTATTGATTAGTGCCAACAAAGTATCCAGCAAATTAAATGATAATCAATCCGTTCTGTAGAAGGAGGCATTTCTGTGAATCGTACGGTAGCTAAAGAAGATCTCGACAGTCGAATCTTTAATACCATAAATATTATTTTACTCTGTATTTGTACTGTAATTATCGTTGTACCTTTATGGAATGTGGTCATCTCATCTTTAAGTTCAGGCAAGGCGCTCGCGGAAGGCGGATTTATATTTTGGTCTCCGGAGTTCTCCTTAGAAAATTATCGGGCTGTATTAAAAGATGAGACGATTGGACTAGCGTTCCTGGTCTCGCTTGCCAAAACTTTCATCGGTGTCATTACCCACGTATTCTTTTGCGCGATGATTGGTTATGGTTTGAGTAAAAAATACATACGTGGCCGCAAGCTGTACGTTGCCATGGGTGTAATCACCATGTTCTTCTCGGGTGGTATGATCCCCACGTATTTATTGATTAAGTCACTGGGTCTATTGAATAGCTTTTGGGTTTATATTATCCCGGCCTTGTTCAGTTACTATGATGTAGTTATTTTAATGAATTTCTTCAGAAACGTTCCGGATTCACTTGAAGAGTCAGCCAAAATCGATGGTGCAGGTGACTGGCGTATTTTCCTGAAAATCTTTATCCCTCTTTCCATGCCGGCTATGGCTACGATTGCGTTATTCAACGGGGTAGGGCAATGGAATGACTTCATGACCACCAAGTTATATATTACCGATCAAGCACTCTATCCGCTGCAAATGAAACTCTATGAAATTATCGTGCAGTCGCAAACGCAATCCATGCAAAATGTCGGTGGATCTGCCATTATCGAAACTACGACTAAAGGGGTTCAACTAGCAACAATTGTCATTACAACTTTGCCGATTGTTGTGATGTATCCAATATTACAGAGGTACTTTATTTCGGGAATGATGATGGGGGCGGTGAAAGAATAGAAAGTTAGGAGGGATTTCATAGAACGTATTGGTGTACGAAGTGTCCATCGGAAGTGTAGCTAGCCCAATCAGATCTGCACTTCCGTTACTTACAAAACTTTTTAGGGGGAAACAAGGATGAATAAAGCATTTGGGAAAAAAGGACTCAAGCTTTGTACAGCGCTTATGGCTGTTGTACTGGTATTTACGGGTTGTGGATCGAAGGGGAGTTCTGATAACTCCAGCAAAGAATTGAGCTCCATTGAAGGTCGCTATACGATAGATCCGGAAACACCGGCATGGAAGCTGGATACAAAAAAAGAGATTACAGATCTTACTTGGTACGTGAATGCAGACTGGTGGAATACTGATTTCGGTAAGGATCTTGTTACAAAGAAAATTAAAGAGGATTTAAACATCAACATTAAATTTATTAAAGGCGATGACACTAAGCTGAATACGATTTTTGCTGGTGGTGAAATGCCGGACTTGTTGACTGTATTTGATTCTAACTCACCAGTGGTACAAAAAGCCGCAACTTGGGCATTGCCTTTGAATGACCTGGCGGATAAATATGATCCTTATTTCAATAAAGTGGCCGAAAAGGATACGATGAACTGGTTCCAGTTAGCAGATGGCAAGACTTATGGCTATCCTAACTATTCCAATACGCAAAACGATTATGACAGCGGTAACATTCCTGCAAAAACGGCATTCGTCATCCGTAAGGATGTTTACGAAGCGATTGGAAAACCAACCATTGGTACTCCGGAAGAATTCAAGAGCGTTATGCAACAAATCAAAAAGCAGTTCCCAGAAATGATTCCCTTTGGTTTTAACTCCATTGGTAAAGGTACTGGTTCTTTGGGAGATGTACTACAGGACTTCATCGGCGTACCGATGGAAACCGAAAATGGCGAGTTCTACAACCGTAATCTGGATGAGGACTATTTGACTTGGTTGAAAACATTAAATGAAGTCTACAGAAATGGTGACATCAGTGATGACAGTTTTGCTGATGATGGTACTGCCTTTGAAGAAAAAGTGAAATCAGGCAAATATGCAACAATGCTGCTGGACGGAACGCCTCAACAAAGTGGTAACCTGCAAATCTTCATGACTGGAAATCCAGGCAAGGAATACATCGCAATTGATGGACCGCAAAGCACGGTTGGTCATGAACCAACATTAAATCAATCAGGAATTACAGGCTGGATGATCAGTTTCATTACTAAAAAGGCTAAAGACCCTGCTAAAGCCATTCAAGTCTACACGTATTTGCTAAGTGAAGAAGGACAGAAGCTTATGAACTACGGTATTGAAGGAGAGACCTATAAAGTTAACGATGCTGGTAAAATTGAATTCTTGCCTGAAATCAAAGATCTTCAATTGAATAATGCAGATAAATTTAAAAAAGATTACCGGATGGGCGAATTTATGTTCTTCGGACATGACCGTGATAAAGCTTTGAGTAATGATGCATTCGCAGAGTCGATTAAACAAATGCAAGAATGGGGCAAAGGAAAGATGAAACCGCACTTCATTCTAGAAAATATTAACCCTGCTCAAGGAACGCCTGAAGCGCGTAGTCTAACTGCAATTGATGCTACTTGGAATACTACTCTTGTAAGTTTGATTCGTTCCAAAGATGATGCTACTTTCGATAGTAACTTAGCTGCTTACAAAGCATTCTTGAATGAAAACAACTGGGATAAGATTGTAGAAGTTCGTTCTGAAAAAATGAAAAATAACAAAGAAAAATTAGGTCTTAAATAAGCAGGATTGTGGAGCAGCCCCTTTAATGGGGCCTCTTCATTACAGAACCAAAGTAAGATATATAGAAAAGTGGAGGGAAACTACATGACAAAACTTAAAATTTATCAATCTACAGGGGAAAATGAATTGTTCGTAGAGCAAACGCTAGAACAATTGACTCCAATGGCTTCAGATGAGCCGGTCACTACTGTAAACCTTGATGAGAATCAAACCTTTCAGGAAATGGATGGCTTCGGGGCATCCTTTACGGATTCATCCGCATATTTGATTAACCAAGTTCTTGACAATGAACAGAAAAAAGAAGTCATGAGCAAGCTTTTTGATTCCCAAGATGGGATTGGCTTGTCCGTATTAAGAAATCCAATGGGAGCATCGGATTATGCTAGAAATATTTATAGCTATGACGATATGCCTGTACAGGAAACCGATACAGAATTAACTCATTTCTCCATCGCACATGATGAAACAGATATTATTCCTTTGTTACAACAAGCGCTGGAGCTTAATCCTGAGATCAAGCTGATGGCTTCACCTTGGAGTGCACCAGGCTGGATGAAGACTAGCGGATCTATGATTGCTGGTGAGCTTATACATGAACATTACCAGGCTTATGCCGATTATTTTGTACGATACATTCAAGCTTTTGAAAAGCACGGTCTGCCAACTTATGCGGTCACACCGCAGAACGAGCCTCTTTTTGAACCAAAGCATTATCCAAGTATGTTAATGCTGCCTGAGGCGCAAAGAGATTTCATTAAAAACTATCTGAAGCCTAGCTTCGTGAAGCACAATATCAACACAAAAATTCTTTGCTACGATCACAACTGGGACCGTCCAGATTATCCACTAACGGTGCTGGATGATGCGAAAGATGAAGTGGACGGTGTAGCTTGGCACTGGTATGGCGGGAATGCGTCAGCACAATCAGAGGTTCTAAAAGCTTTTGCAGATAAAGAAGTGCATTTTACAGAAGGTTCTGGTGGGGAATGGATTCCTCCATTTGAACAAGCCTTCTCGAATGTAATGAGAACAGGGATTGATATTCTCAGAAATCATAGTAAATCCTTCGTCTTGTGGAATATGGCCTTAGATGAGAAGAACGGTCCAACGGTGCCGGGCTTTGGCAAAAGCACTTGTCGGGGTATTGTAACGGTCAACCAAGAGACTAAAGAACTTACGTATACGCTCGACTACTATGCACTTGCACATTTCAGCAAATTTATTCGTCCGAAGGCTGTACGTATTGACGCTTCCTCTAATCAAGAAGTGATCCGTTCCGTAGCTTTTAAGAATACAGATAATTCTATAGCGGTTGTTCTGTTCAACGATAGTGAAAAGGACGAGAATGTAGCTGTGAAATTGCAGGGCAAGGATGATCTATCGTTCCGTTTGGCTTCTAAAAGCGCCTTATCTATTTTAATAAAATAATTGAAAAATGTATCTCTAAAGGGCTCGAATCTCGCTTCGGGCGCTTTTTTTTTGCGAAAATACGCATAAAAAATCAGTGTTCGTGAATCTTAAACGTATCCCTATAGCGAGGAGACATGAGCATTGAATAGAAAGTTTGTGCTAACGCTGCTAGTTCTGTGTTTGATGATTACTGGTGGCTCTAGTATTTTTGCTGTTAAAAATGTGTTGCCTGCAAAGCGTGAAACACCCAAATGGGCGATGGAGCTTCATAAAAGTAAACTGCCTTCGCCACAACCGGAAAAATATAAGAGCTACGAGCTATTAGTCACTAACTTAAGTGAAGATGCCATAGATGTAACGTTTGAGTTGTACCGACCAGTGCAGGATCCTAATCAGGAGCAAATCATCTTAATAGATCCATTCAGCGATGATATGAGACCCAATGAGACGGTGAACTTTAGTCATTTTTTTATAAAAAATGGGGCTAAAGAGTTGGAAGTCGTTCTCTCGTGGAATGATCATAATAAACGTAAGCATAAGCAAAGTTTTCGATTTGCGGATTTTGAATAATAAATCATAGAAACGCCAAATATTACAGGGCATATTCCTTCGGGATGTGTCCTTTTTGGTTTGCTCCACCCCTTGTTTTACTCTATAATGTGCTTTATATAATTGCAGTTGAAAGGGGAGATGGGGCATGAGTACAGCTAATCGCGGAGTGAACATCGGACCTCCCCGTTTTAAAATAGCGGTACATTCGATTGTTTGGCTGGCTAAAAGCGGAAGCATTTTATCAAGTGCAATGATTGCAAGCCAAGTCAATTCACACGCGACCTTTATGCGTAGAGTGATGCAGTCATTGGCAACTGCGGGAATCGTAGAGTCCAAAGGTGGACGTGAGGGTGGGTACGTTCTCCGAAAATCTGCGGATGAGGTTACACTGGGCGAAATTTATGAGGCAGTAAGTAGTACGATTGAGGAGCCAGAAGTGGATCTGGCGTGTGGAGCAAGTGCTTTGCTCGATGTCGAACTAGAGAGAATTCTCCAAGAGACCGAACAACGAACCATTGAGTATTTACGTCAATATACGATTACTAATGTGATGGAACGGGTAGATTTCTTTTCTTAAGGATTTAATGCATAAAAAAAGTGCTAGTCAAGGGTTTCTCCGGCTACTATAATGTGCTTATCAGAGTTGCAGTTTCCACTGTAACTTTATTTTTAGAGGTATTGTGCTTGAGGTGAGCACATATAGTAACAAGGGGGAGTGAACGAAGCGGATTATTGAAAGTATCCACTGTCTTTTAGCAAGGAGTTCTTTTACTTTAATATGTGCTTGTCTTAGTTGCAAATAAAGGTATTGGGAGTGATGATCATGAATATTGTATCCATCGTATTGCAAAGCTTGTTGGTACTTGCTTTCGTTATGGCAGGGTTGGGAAAGGTAGCGGGTTCATCGATGCACGTGGATAACTTTAAAAAATGGCGGTTACCACAGTGGTTTCGCGTAGTAACAGGACTCGTTGAGCTTGTCGCCGCAGCAGCTTTGGTTGTTGGCTACTGGGAGCCTAGCTGGGCAGCGGCAGGTGCGCTTTTACTTGGTGTTACGGCCATTGGCGGAGTTCTGGTTCATATTCGTGAACAGGATTCGTTTAAACATACGTTTCCAATTATCCTGCTCGGTGTATTAGCTGTTATCGTATTTTTCATTCGCTTCTCTGATTTAGCTGATTTTCCAGGGTTTAATTAATTTATACTCGCAAAATAAAAATGGCAGTTCAGAGCTGAATTTCAGCATCTGGACTGCCATTTATGTTTTTGGATCTTTAGCTTAGGGGTTTAACGTTCTAAACGATAGCCACCATGAAATACAGGACCTACATATTCATTGAACGCAAAGCCATTACGAATGGCTGCGGAGACGAAATCCTTAGCTTTTGCTACAGCTTCATGAACGGATAGACCGTTAGCTAAACCGCCTGTAATGGCAGCGGCAAAGGTACATCCAGCCCCATGATTGTGAGCAGGCTCGATTTTGGCTGTTTGAAATACGGTGTACTCAGAACCGTCGAAGAAGACATCAATTGCTTGATCGCCGCCGAGTGCTTTGCCGCCTTTAACCACGACATTACGTGCACCAAGCTTATGAATCAGACGAGCAGCTTCTTTCATATCCTCTAGGGTAGAAAGTTTGCCAAGACCTGAAAGAACGCCAGCTTCAAACAGATTTGGTGTAACCACGGTGGCTAATGGCAGCAGTAAGTCGCGAATAGCTTCTGCGCTGTCTGGGTTCAAGACTTCATCTTCACCCTTGCAGACCATGACCGGATCAATCACTACATTGGTCTGTAGATTTTCTTTGATCGCTTGCTCAGCAACACGCACAATTTCAACACTTCCCAGCATACCCGTTTTCATGGCATTAACTGGACCGCCTGCGAAAATAGTTTTTAGCTGCTCAGCAACAATGGATGCATCAATTGGATACACATTGTGGTGCCATCCATTGTCAGGGTCCATGGTAACGATAGTGGTTAAGGCACTGAAGCCGTAGGTTCCATATTCTTCAAAGGTTTTTAAATCCGCTTGGATCCCTGCACCACCACTGGAGTCGCTGCCTGCAATAGTTAGTGTTTTAATAATTTGAGTCATGGTAACGTCCCCTTTATATAACTGAATTCAAAAACAACGCACTGCAATGATTATAACAAAAATTAGCACATCCGTCTTTTAAAAAGCAAGAGTAGAGGTTGAAAATACCTTCTTCTAAAAATTCCCACGCTTAGTCCGACTTCTCTCTATTGGGGTCAGCAATAAAGAGGGGGCCATGATTATCTGTAAAAAACTTCATGAGGGTTTCCACTACTTCCTGCTGCTGGGTTATTTGTGATAGATGTATTTTAATGCTACGGAATAAATAACCCCATTCTCCTTCATCGTAATAGGCAGATCCCTCGTCCTGATAGCCATTTGAGTCTGCTGACAGCGTATATCTGACGGTTCTTGCTTCAGCTCCTGCAGCACCTAAAATATGCCGTTCGCTGAACTTAAGGGGATTATAAATTGTAAATCCCATCGCGTCAGCCCATTCGGCTTTGTCCGGGAAATAGGCCCCGATTGAAGTGATAGCACAGCCTGTGCAGCTCCAAGCCGTATCTGAATAGTTCATGTTTTGTTCTGGATTGTTTGGATCTTGAAAGGTAACCCCATACGAACCATTAGCACCAACAACAGCGGTGGCTAGCCATCCAGCAGGTGCAAGTATAACATAACCCCCACCGATATCAGGTCTATAGACAAGCGTTGCTTCAACTTGATTTTTCATTTCTTGAGATAAGGCAAAGGTCATTTCAGGAATGGGAGGAACCACTGTATTTACGGTTTCGTCACCGCTATCGATATTTAACTGTGCCAGCGTGGTGTGCAGTGGAATGAGAACCGGACCATTGTTGAGATCGCTGTTAGGAAATTCAAGCACTTCTTGGGTGAAAATGGGTTCTGATTCGTTATTTGCTGCATGATTAGTTGGTGCGTTGGTGGATGTAGGTGGAGGGGTGGACTTTCCCCAGTTGAGGCCTTTATAGCCAATCAGCAGTACTAGTGCCATTACGACACATACTATTGAAGTTAAGATCGAGCCGTTTCTAACGCTTCTTCGTTTTGATTTCATATATGCTGTACCTCCTTTGAACTTACTTATATCTTATATAGACATCAGAATGGAGTGGGAAGTTTCTTATGAAAATTAGAAAGTATAAGTCTCATAATATATATAACCTTTATATTTCGGAAGTTCTTCATTATCGGTCGGGTTAGTGAAGGATTCCATTTCACCAACCCTGCATATCAATATAGAAAGTAATTTTAACAAAGCTTATAGGAGGGCGAGTATGGTCACGATTAGTTTATGTATGATTGTACGAAATGAAGAAAAAAGCCTGCATAAATGTTTGTCTAGCATTGCAAGTCTTGTAGATGAAGTGGTTATCGTGGATACCGGCTCAACGGATAAGACGAAAGAGATCGCAATGTCCTTCGGAGCTGTAATTTATGATTTCGAATGGATTGATAATTTTAGTGCCGCACGAAATTTTGCTTTCAGTAAAGCAACTCAGGAGTACATTTTATGGCTCGATGCGGATGATTATATAAAGGAAGCGGATCAGATATTGTTTAAAAAGCTAAAAGAGATTCTGCCAAAACATATCCACAGCGTAAATATGCAGTATAATCTGGCTTTTGACGAGGCGGGAAATGTCACAGCTAGCTTGCGTCGGAACCGGCTTGTTCGCCGCAGCTGTAATTTTCAGTGGATTGGCCCAGTACATGAATATCTAGAGGTAAGTGGTCCTTCATTCAGTAGTGATGTCTGTATTACTCATGAGAAAGATAAGGAATATACGGACCGTAACTTGCGGATTTATCAAAAAAGAGTGGCTGAAGGTGAACTGTTCTCTCCGAGAGACCAGTATTACTATGCAAATGAATTACGAGACCACGCCTTGAATGAAGAGGCTTGTAAATATTATGAGATGTTTTTGGCAGGTGGGCAAGGCTGGATAGAAGATAATTTCCAAGCTTGCCTAAGGCTTGCTGAATGCCGGGAACGGCTGGGGGATAAAGAGGGTTCATTTGAAGCGTTATGCAGAACCTTACAATACGATAAACCACGTTCAGAGTTCTGCTGCCGAATTGGAGCCCTTCTTCTGGAAAAAAGTCAATTGCAACCCGCGGCATACTGGTATGAGCTTGCGATACAGCTGCCGCGGGATGTTGATTCGATGGGGATGAAGAATGGGATCTTTTATACCTGGCTCCCGCATCTTCAATTGGCTCTCTGTTACGATCGGCTCGGCCAACATGAGTTAGCAAACCAGCATAATGAAACGGCGCTGAGTTTTTACCCATCCCATCCTAGCATGTTATATAATCGCACGTATTTCAAAAATCTGTTGGGTGACAAATATGTAGCGTTTCAAGCTTAACCAAAGAGCCCCCAAAGTCATGATTATGACATTGGGGGTTTTGCTGTTCAGATGTATGCGTACAACGCCGGTGGCATAATCCCTCTTTTTAATATGCTGGATTATATTGTTGTTCTTTTTTGTAATCGTTGGGAGGGAGTCCGACCTCTTGCTTAAACAGCTTAGAGAAGTAGGAGTAGTTGTTATAGCCAACCTTGTTTGCGACTGTATAAACAGACATATTTGTGGATTCCAAAAGATGCTTTGCAGCCGCGATTCTGACTTGGATGACGTAGCTGCCTAATGAAACACCAGTTTCTCGTTTGAATATTCTTGCCAGATAATCAGGATTGAGGTAGACAATTTCGGCCAAATCATTTCGCGATAGATCGTCACCGTAGTGCGAATGAATGTATTGTTTGATTTCCTCTGCGACGGATTTGGTCTGTGCGGCAAACTCACGGTATTTCATGGCTGTAGTCACTAGATATTTAAGATATTCTTCCATATCCTCAATCGAGTTCAAAGAGTGCAAGGATAATTTATCGTTAGTTTTGCCGGAGTAAAGTTTGTGTGACCGTATCCCTTTGAGGTTGAGAAATGAATAGACCAGCTGAACAATATCTAAGCGGAACAAGCTAAGGACAGAGGTCTCCAGTGTTCTATTGTTAAGCATAACCCTTAGAGATTTCGTAACTTCCTCAAGAAAAGTAGTGAATTGATTCTGGTTCAGGAGCTCTTCCAAATAGGCAAGATCCGGTGGTGTATAGCCTGTTTTATTTTGATAGAGGTAGGCTTCCACTAAAAAAGTCTGATTTCTGCATCTCGTAATTTCCTCATCCATGCGAAGCGATTGTTTCAGAACATTCCCCACATGAGTCAGTTTATCGGATAAACCAATATTGCAGCAGACGTCGCATTTTAAATATGGAATCGCCTTTTGAATAAAGGAAGAGCATAATTCTTCAAGCAAGGGCGTGTCTGGTGTCTGGTTCCATTTTAATAAAGCGATCCAATTATAATCTTTATATTCCAGAATGCTCTCGATGGTAAAGCAAGGACTCCGTAACAATTCGTATAATACGTTCAGCAGGGCAAAATCAAAAAGATCCTTCTCTTCTTTTCCCATACTACCGTTGTATGGAAATAGGTTGAAGATTAAAGGCTGCAGAGTGTCGCTCATTTGATAGGAAAGGTTCTGTTCCTCAATGGCAAGGGTAATGTCCGCTAATTTAATCGGAAATGATGTGCTTCCACTAACCAGCTTACGCCAAAAATGTTCGAGAATCTTCGCCTGGTTTTTTTGCCAAAAGTAACCGCCTTGAATGGCTTTTTCATTTCTTTGCTGCTCTTTTGCCTGTGTGACAGCCTTGTGGATAATCAGCATCAGCTTATCAAATTCGATGGGCTTTAGAAAATATTCAAAGCTTTGCAATTCAATCGCTTTCTGCGCATAGTTGAAATCGGCATAATTAGTAAGAAGTATAGTCTGAATACTATAATTCCCTTCGCGAATCCATGCCAGTAATTCCAATCCGCTACCCTGAGGCATTTCAATATCCGAAATCAGAATTTGAATAGAATGCTTTTCTATTATTTCACGTGCCTGAGCGACATTATTTGCTGTATAGACCGTATCAATGTGTAACGATTCCCAATCAATTCTCTTTTGCAATGCAGCGATAACATAAAAATCATCATCAACAAGCAGTACATTCATAGTTAGCTCTCCATTCATTTAGATTTTTTAGGAAGCTCCGGAAGAGATAAGATTACACTAGCGCCGCCGCTCCCCAAATTGGAAAAGGTGATAGTTGCTCTTTTTAAATAGAGATATTCCAGTCGTTTAAGCGTATTCATAATGCCGATCTGCATACCGTTGCTTTGATCCAAGGGCTCACCAAGATTAAGCTTCTCTAACACTTGCGGTGGAAAACCGGGACCGGTGTCGGTGAGCTGGATAACGAGCATATCTTCCTCTTCAATCCGTAGTCGCTGGACTGTAAGCCTGATCTCTACTACATGTTCTCGTGAAATCGCATATTTAATAGAATTTTCAATGAAGGTTTGCAGCACTAATGGCGGAATTTCTACACAGCTTGCCTGATCCTCTTGCTCAATAGTGTAAATAAATGCATCCTGATAACGTTGCTTTTGAATCTCCAGATAGGTTCGGACATGCTCGATTTCATCCTCCAGCCGGACAAAATTCTCACCATTTTGAAAAATATAACGGAAATATTTCGACGTAGACAACGTCATATTCTCAATTTCTTTATACATTTCAATTTGGGCCATGCTATAGATGCTAGTCAGGCAATTCAAGAAAAAGTGGGGCTTGATCTGTAGCTTCATATAATCCAGTTGTATCCGCTGCTTCTCCAGTTCCTGCTCGTACATAGTGATTTTGAAGGTTTTGATTTGTTCAACTAAATCTTTGAACTGTGTGTTTGCTTGTTCCAGCTCTATAATCTCACTGCTTTTGAAATCTGCGGGTTGCCCAGCCTCATTAATTGAAGCAAGGTTCTCAGAGAAGCTTTGAATCGGGCCTAGTACTCTTTTCTTGAAAAACAGCAGAACGATGCATAAAGTGGACGTCACAATGAAGAAGAGTAACATTATAAGCAGCTGAGCAATGATTATTTTTTCAAATATGCCATATTTTATGACCATTTTGGTGCTGAAAGTGGTGTCCGAGAAGGCGCTGTTGATGGTTGTACGCGATTGCAAAAGATTAGAGAAGCCTCCCTTTTCCGTTATCAGCTTTCCGCTGTTCGATATGGGACTTGATAAAGGCTGTTCATTCTCATCTACTAGAGAAACATAACCATTAGCACCCAGATTAATTTGGCGTAAAGGGCGGATCAAATTATCGGCGGAGATCAGTCCAATTAAATAACGATTGTAATAGGGAACGATATTAATCACGTAGTAATGGTTGTTAACAAGGATTGGCGTCCATTTGGAATAAAACTTCTCATACATCTCCTTATCATCAATATAAGAAATAATCTTCGTTTTGAGCTGCCTGTAATCTGTATAGGTCACACTGATCGGTGCACAATTTAAAAAGTAGTTCTCATTTTTCAAATAGTAAAAAAAGTTGTACTCATGTCCGTAGTTTTTTTGCAGCTCGGTAAAGCGTTTATGCAGATTATCATTTGCTTTCAAGAACTCGATACTGTTGACCCCGTAAGTATTCATCGCAAGCAAGCTCTCATCGTTCCCGAGCGTCCAGCCCATATAGTGATTAATGTAGGCAAAATCATGATTGATGCGATTAATGTAGAGTGCCGCAGTATCCTGTAAATTTCGAGTGGACTGCTGCTTAACGATAGAAATGGAAGTAATGCTGATCGCTAAATCCAGAATGAGGACTGTGAACGAGACCGCCATCATGACTTTTATATAATGACGAATGGGGTAGGTTTTGTGTTCCGCTGTTTTTTTGTTCATAAAATCATTATAAGACCTCTGCAGGAAAAATACAGGAGAACTCACTAGCGATTTACCGCAAAGTCCGGAAAGCACATACAGAAGTCGGGATACTGTTATTAAGTCTCTTCAAGCGAGGATATTTGATTTTGTAAGCGAATTCAAAGGTCTGGATAACCGTCTTAAAGAGTCCGGAATACGAAAAAATAAGAAGCTATGATTAAGCTATTCCGATGAACTTTGATTAATTGAAATGGGGGATTAAGAGGATGAGCCAAGACAGTAAGCAAAAGACGGCAAAGAAATGGACTGTGGGTCTGCTGGCGGCTGCTATGGTATTTGGTATTGCTGGCTGCGGCGGAAAAGACGGGAATAATGCTGCAACTAGTGAGACGAGCAGTTACAACAAAGAAGGTCTGCCAATTGTTAATGAGCCTGTAACACTTAAGGTGCTGACCGTACGTTGGGGAAGCATGGGAGACACGTTTACGCAGAATCAATGGCTGAAGGATCTTGAAAAAAATACAAATGTCAAAATCGAATGGCAAGTGATGTCCTCCAATGATTGGGCCGAACAGAAGTCCATTCTGCTGGCTAGCGGTACACTTCCAGATATTATCCTCGGAAATCAAACCTTCGGAGATTCCGATATCGTTAATAATCTAAGCTTTTTCCGGCCGTTAGATGATTATATTGAAAAAAATATGCCAAATCTTAAAGCGGCCATGGAAGAAACGCCTGAGTTGAAAAAAATCAGCACTTTTCCTGACGGGAAAATCTATTCACTGCCAACAAGACTTCCATCGCGTCCTAAAAGCTCTCGTCAGCCTGTGATTAACAAAACTTGGCTCGATAAATTGGGTCTGAAGACTCCTGAAACGATTGATGAGTTATACAACGTACTTAAAGCTTTCAAGGAACAAGATCCAAACGGAAATGGCAAAAAAGATGAGATTCCTTTTATTGAAATTGGGAATGACTTGATCAGTCCTTTCGGAATTGCCGACTTGAATAACAACAATATGATTATCAAGGACGGAAAAGCGATCTATTTCCCTGTTTCGGAGGCGTTCAAAGAAGGACTCAAATGGGAAAATAAATTGTATGCGGAAGGTTTGTTAGATAAAGAAGTATTCACTCAGGATGATACGATGAGATCGGCGAAGTTCCAAAATCCGGATGCTCCGATTGTGGGCTTTACTTACCAGTGGACCCCGGACGCTGTGTTTGGTAAATGGAGCGATCAATATGTGACGATTCCACCGATTGCCGGACCGGATGGTAAGCGTTATACCATCGGGAATCCTATTGGGATGAATCTTAACCGTAATGAACTGCTGATTACTACGTCTAGTAAGTATCCAGAGGTTGCTGCACGTTGGGCAGATCAGTTCTACACGAACGAAGCGAGCATTCAGAATTTTTGGGGTGCGATTGGAACTGTAATTAAAAAGAATGATGACAGCACCTATACATTGATGGATCCACCTGCTGGAACCAGCGCAGATGCCTGGTACTGGGATCAGTCTCTTCGAGATTTCGGACCCAAATATGTGAGCCCATCCTTTGAACAGAAAATTGTCCTTAATCCTGAAAGTGGAGATGGACTGAAGCTTCAGCTGGATAAGCTGGGCAGTGAATATGTAACAGAACCTTTCCCTAACGTTATGTATACCTCCGATGAGTTCGAGGAGCTGCCAACCTTGACCACGGATATAGACGGTTATGTGAATACAATGCGCGCTCAATTTATTAGCAAAGGCGGAATTGACGAAGGCTGGGATGATTATGTCAAACAGCTTAATAAAATGGGGCTTGAAAAATTAGTTAAAATTCGCACAGATGCTTACAGTCGTTATATGAGTGTAAAATAACCTATTCGTCTTTCGAAAAAGGTGCTGCCCTACATAAATCTGTGGGGTAGCATTCTCTATTTTTAATAAGGAGGGGATGTTATGAAATCTAATCCAATTCATTTGAGTAGGAAACTCGGACAAATCAAACAAAACTGGGGTCTGTATACGTTGCTTTTTCCTGCAGTAGTCCTTACGTTATTGTTCGCATATAAACCCATGTATGGGGTGCTCATTGCCTTTAAGGATTATAGCCCGGCATTAGGAATTGGCGGAAGTCCATGGGCTGGATTCAAATACTTCGAGAAGTTTTTTAATTCCTATCAATTTTCAGCAACGATTAAAAATACACTAATCATCAGTGTGTACAGTCTGATTACGTTTCCGATTCCGATTATACTTGCGTTGATGGTTAACCAGATGAGACCAAACCGTTTCAGACGTTTTTTTCAGACGGTGTCCTATATGCCTCACTTTATCTCAACCGTAGTTATGGTGGGCTTAATGATGATTCTGTTCTCACCTAGCACCGGACTACTGGGCAATATATATAGTCTTTTTGGGAAAGAAGCTCCTGATCTGATGGGCTCTGCCGGATTATTCAGCAGTGTGTACGTCTGGTCGGATGTGTGGCAGCATGTCGGCTGGGACAGTATTATCTTTATCGCTGCTCTCTCTGCTGTTGATCCTAGTTTGTACGAGGCTGCAACCGTGGACGGCGCAAGTCGGATGCATAAAATTCGTTACATCGATATTCCGATGCTGATGCCAACAGCGATAACATTGCTTATCCTGCGGGTCGGGGGGCTGCTTGGGGTTGGATTTGAAAAGGTGTATCTGATGCAAAATGACTTGAACATCACTTCAAGTGAAATTCTGTCTACATATGTCTACAAAATTGGTCTGCTCAGCAGTCAGTATAGCTTTTCGTCGGCGATCAACCTGTTCAACACGGTCATTAATTTTATTTTATTGATCATGGTCAATCAGATTTCTAAAAAATTAAGCGAAAATAGCTTGTGGTAGAAGGGAGGAGCATTGAAATGGGAGGTTTAGAGACAGCGACAAAAGGAAATGTAGGAAAAATAAAGAAGAATCGCTCATCAGATACTATAATGGAAATTGTGATGTACGTAATATCGGCAATTTTTCTAATCATCCTGATCTATCCGCTGTATTTTATCGTCATTGCTTCGTTCAGTGATCCTTCCGCGGTGGCAGGAGGTCAAGTTTGGCTATTTCCTAAAGGGTTTACTTTTGATGGTTATAAAGAGCTGCTTCGTCATGAGAATATTTGGATCGGATATTGGAATACCATCCTGTACACGGTGGTTGGGACTGCAATCGGTTTAGTAGTTAATATCTCAGCTGCCTATGCGTTGTCAAGAAAGGACCTTGTGGGGCGGAAATATATTTCGCTGTTTTTCATCTTTACAATGTTCTTTAACGGGGGTTTGATTCCTACTTTTTTAACGGTTCGTGATTTCCATCTCTATGATACTTTCTTGGTTATGGTACTGCCTTTCGCAGTTGGAGTTTTTAATATCATAGTGGCACGAACTTTTTTCCAGACTAGTATTCCGGGCGATTTATGGGAAGCAGCGCAGATTGATGGTTGTGGAAATCTCCGTTATTTTGCACAGATCGTTCTACCGTTGTCGAAGGCTATTATTGCAGTGTTAGGTTTATGGATCGCTGTAGGTTATTGGAATTCATATTTTAATGCCTTGATTTATTTGAAGAATCCTAATATGTATCCTTTGCAGCTGATCCTGCGAAATATTCTGATTACCAATCAGATGCAGTCTGGTATGGGGACCGGAGAAGCCGCACAAATCGCGTTACGGCTCGCTAATATGATGCGGTATTCAGTTATTATCGTGGCAACTGTTCCAATTATGTGTGTATACCCATTTGTGCAAAAATACTTTAATCAAGGGGTAATGATCGGCGCAGTGAAGGAATAAGCTCTTCTGCTTTTCTACTAACATTTGTGAGGGAGCAAGACCGTAATGAAAAAGCAACCCAAAAACAGTATCAATAGAACAATCACCGTCATTCTTTTAGTGACAACGTTGCTTGCTGGCCTTACAGCCTGTAATGGGGATAAAGGGGTAAACTCTGTTGAATCTGATCCGGGTCAATTTCATAAAGAAGGTTTGCCAATCGTGGATAAGCCCATGACGCTGAAGGTTCTAACGGTTCGGTGGGGAAGCATGGGAGATAACTTTATACAGAATCAATGGCTGAAGGATTTGGAAAAAAATACGAATGTCAAAATCGAATGGCAGGTGATGTCTGCGAATGATTGGAGTGAACGTAAGTCTATTTTGCTGGCAAGCGGTACACTTCCAGATATCATTTTAGGGAGTGAGACCTTCGGAGATTCAGATATCGTCAATAATTTAAGCTTATTCAGGCCGCTTGATGACTATATCGAAATGTATATGCCTAACCTCAAAGCAGCCATGCAGGAAGAACCTGAATTGAAAAAAATCAGTACTTTTCCGGACGGGAAAATCTACTCTTTGCCTGCAAGATTACCTTTACGCCCTAAAAGCTCGCGCCAACCCGTGATTAACAAAACCTGGCTGGATAAATTGGGATTGAAGGTTCCGGGTACGATTGATGATCTATACAACGTGCTAAAAGCTTTTAAAGAACGTGACCCTAATGGGAATGGAAGACTGGATGAGATACCTGTTATTGAAGTAAGTAATGATCTCATCAGTCCCTTTGGAATTACGGATCTGAACAATAACTTTATGGTTGTCCAAGACGGAAATGCCGTATATTACCCTGTTTCAGAGGCATACAAAGAAGGGCTTAAATGGGAGCATAAATTATTTGTTGACGGGTTGCTTGATAAAGAGTTATTCACCCAAGATGAAACGATGAGATCAGCCAAGTTTCTTAATCCGGATGCTCCTATTGTAGGATTCTCGTATCAGTGGACGCCAGATGCCGTGTTTGGTAAATGGAGTGATCAATATATCACGATTCCCCCGATTGCAGGACCGGAGGGTAAGCGCTACACCATAGGAAATCCGTATGGAATGAATCTGGAGCGCAACGAGCTGCTTATTTCTACTTCTTGTAAATATCCAGAGATTGCTGCCCGCTGGGCTGACCAGTTCTATACCAATGAAGCAAGCATTCAAAATTTCTGGGGAGCGATAGACACCGTTATTGAGAAAAATGTCAATGGTTCCTATACATTAATGGACCCACCGATGGGTACCAGTGCTGATGCCTGGTATTGGGATCAATCACTCCGGGATTTCGGGCCGAAATATGTCAGTCCAGTGTTTGAGAAATCCATCTTGCTTAACCCAAAAACCGGAGATGGACTGAAGCTGCAGCTCGACAAGCTGGGAAGTGATTATACAACGCCGCCTTTCCCTGATGTAATGTACACCGCTGAAGAGTTTCAGATGCTACCGGCTTTGACTACGGACATCGATAGTTACGTCAATACAATGCGTGCTCAGTTTATAATTACAGGTAAAATTGACGAGGGCTGGGCTGATTATGTGAAACAGCTGCGGGGAATGGGACTGGAGAAGCTGGTTAAAATTCGTACCGATGCTTACAGTCGTTATGTGAATGTAGAATAAGAACCTTTCCACGGTCTATTTCAACTAAAACAAAACACAGCAAGTCTCCAATCCCTCAGAGACATGCTGTGTTTTTTGCTTTCGAAATTTCTATTTAATGAGCAGGGTTTGAATAGCATGAGCCGGAATCATGTTCTCAGCCAAGCTGTTATGGAAGCGCAGGCTGAAAGGAAGCTCTTGTTCCGTGCGGTTCATAACGATAACAGCAATAGTACCATCTGGATTACGGAAAGCTGTAGTTTCAAGCTTATCTGTATATTTGGAATGTCCAATTCGTTTAGCACCTGGGCGAATATATTTACTGAAATGTCCGATGTAATAGAAGGAGCTCTCAAATATTATTTCATCGTTTTTCGTATCCCCGATAATTGGAGCATCGCAGAAGTTACCCACATGGTTAGGTCCACCTTGCTCGTCCAACACAATATTCCAGTCTGTCCAGCATGACATCCAATTGTTCAGATTGCCAATGATATCATGGCCGTAACGTTCGCCTGTGTTCCATGAGCCGAGATGAACGCCACCTTCTTGGCAGCCTTCGCTGAAGAACAACTTCTTGTCTGGGAAGCGATCATGAACGGCCGATAGGGCTTCGAAGTGATCGCCGGAGTACCAGTGGAAGCAAATTCCCCAAATGTATTTGGAAGCTTCTTGATCTTCAAAGGCAACCTTGGCACGGTCATACACGCGCTCCTTGTTATGATCCCAGATCATAACCTTTACATGAGCCAAACCGGCTTGTTCCAAGGCTGGTCCCAAGTAATCACGAACAAAATCTTTTTCTTCTTCGGCAGTATAAAGGCAAGAATCCCATATTTGTACAGCCTTTGCTTCGTTCTGAACACTAACGGCCCAAATATCGATGCCTTCCGCAGCGTAAGCCTGAATATATTTTACGAACATGTTGGCCCAAGCCTCACGGTATTCAGGCTTAAGAGCTCCACCACCGTTCATTTGACCGTTCGTTTTCATAAAAGCTGGTGGACTCCAAGGAGAAGAGAACAAACGGAAATCTTCGCCAACAGCTGCTGCAGCATTTTTGATTAGGGGGATAATTGACTCTTGATCTCTGGAAATATCGAACGAACGGAGCTCTGCATCGCCTTCTTCTACATACGCGTAGTTGCCCAGTGAGAAGTCACAGCTTTGGATATGCGAACGGCAAAGAGTAAATCCAATACCATCCTTAGGATCAAAATAAGCGTCGATGATTTCTTTCTGTTTAGCTTCACTTAGTTTAGCGATGGTAACAGCAGAAGCCTCGGTAAGTGCACCACCGAAACCTTCCATTTCCTGATACTCCAAATCATCATAAATATTGATGAGCTCTGATTCGACGCCTGACGTATCGGGGAGGAAGATCAGAGGGTCTTTTTCTGTTAGTCGGTCGGTAGTTTCTTTTGCTGTTTGAATGACGCGAACAATTTTACTCATAGTGGTTGGTAACCTCCTGTACATATAAATTCTGTCTTTATTATAGAAGGAGATTCACTGTTCTTTGAAGAAACAATATGGCTAAGAACCTCAACAATCTGGTCATCGACTACTTAGGGAAGAGGAGTGAATGCTATGGAAACTAATAGTGTCCAAATAAGCCTATGCGGCTTTATTCGCCATACTCAGCCTTTTCGGCAATTATATCGTAGTGGGCTGGATACCTATATCATAAGGCTGCAAGCAGAAGGAGAGTGTGAAGTACTGATCGATGGAGACATGGTAACCGTGGTGCCTGGTGATCTGTTATTATTTAAGCCTCAAGATATATATGATCTGAGAATCGGCGAAAAGAAGAGTAAGCTGGGACATAGTGTGGACTATTTTGTAATGTGTACAGGGGAATGGGTAGATCAGTGGTGGAACCTGCGCGAAAGACCGAAGAAGGTTAGAATTGCGGATGACGGCAAACTGCAAAGTATATGGCAACAGCTTGATCTGGAGAATAGAAGATTAGATGGGGGGAGCCCTGAAATACTTGAGGCGCTGTTTAAAGCGCTATGCCTGCTGTTAGATCGGGCTATGGAAGAAGCACCTGCATCATCATCAGCCTCACTGCTACACGGGCTTAAGATGAAGAGTTATGTAGAGGAGCATGCTACATCAGAGATCAGATTAAAGGATGTAGCTGCCCATGCAGGAATTAGTGTAACGAGGGCCGTACATGTATTCAAAATTCAATTCGGCTACTCTATTATGCAATATGCTGGGCAAATTCGGCTTGCTATGGCTCTTCGATTAATGGACAACACCAATTATACCTTAGAGCGAATAGCAGAGGAGACGGGGTTTGGAAGCTACACCTATTTCCACAGGGTATTTCGGGAACGTTATGGCGTCTCCCCAGGCAACTATCGTAAGAGAGAGTAGCCTTCACTATTTTTAAGATCGTCTAGTTTTTAACAAGAAGTCCCTAACCGCTTGCTCAAATAACCTGACACTATTTGCCCATGTCCATTTGTGGGAAGATCTTTCACCTTGTGCGGCCAATTTAGTTCTTAAGTTTGGGTCTCGGATTAGGCGGATGACATCTTCACCAAGCCGATTCTCGTACCGATAGGAGAGCAGGCAGTTCTTCTCGTGATTTGCGTATTCCATATTTCCACCTGAATAAACACAGACCAGTGCTGCGCCACACCGCATGGCTTCAAGCCCCGGCAAAGAACCCGTATCAAAAATACTAGAACTAACAAAGATATCTGCACCGTTGTAATGGTAACAGAGCTCTTCATCATTCGCTGGCGTGAAGAATCGATATTTGCCAGTAGCTTTCATTCTTTGGAGAACTTCTGAAGTATTGAACTCGTCGGGCGGACTGATAAAGTTAATATTTACATGGGGACATTGATTTTTCACATGATCCAGTTGCTCTATAAGATAGTCTTGCTCACGGTGCCATGAGAAACCACGTTCTGCTTTTCTTAATATTGCTGTTATGTTTAAAGGCTCCTGAAGACTGTAACGGATATTCATATTCTTGAAGGATGAGCTAATGCCAATGGGCACGATTTTTCCTGTGATCCCATGATTTAAACGAATCAGCTCCTGCTGCCAATGCGATAAAACAATTAGATGCTCTGTGACATGATAAGAAGGGAACGACAGCGAGCTATCTGGTAAAAAGGGGGGTTCATAACATAATGATAATCTTACATGAATTCCTTTTCCTTGATTGCTAGCTGCTTGAGAGGTAGGGACTGTTGTATGGAAATTAGAAACAATAACATCGCCTGGGGGATAGTCCTGTTCTTTAGGCGACATATGTGTGGAGCGGATTAAGGTGGAGCGGACATCATAGGAAACAACACCATCCACAGGCATGAGGATAGTAACCTGATGCCCCATAGCTGTCAGCCCATTGGTGAGTTCTACCAGAATGCGTTGAGCTCCACCATGTGATAAGGTCAGAATAGGGAATGTGAATCTCATCGGTAATCCCGTCCCTTCCAAGTTAGGGCTTAATCGTCAAACGAAGTTACTCAATCGTTCTGTTTCTTATTTTATTCAACTCGCTTAGAAAGGTACCATTTATCTAGTTTAAAAATCATTTTTTTTCCATAAGAGCGATATTCTTTAGTAAAGCAACGGTCTCATTAATCTCGAGGTTCGTTATATCTTCTAAAGATACGTCGATCATGGGCTTAAATTGCTGGAGTTTGCTCAGGAAAGCTTCAGTATGGAAATGCCCTCCACCAGCCTTACCGTGGTAAGTTCTCTCTCCATCTTGATAGATGTCTTTTAAATGCGCCAAAATGATCCGATCCCCGAACAACCTGAAGGCGTCATCAACAATTTGATCCTGCATATCTACAGCGTCACCAATAAAATTGCATGGATCCAAGACTACACCAATATTGCCTGAGGGAATTTCATCTAAGATGCGGCGCATCTTGTCTGGTGTAGAAAGAGTATGTGTGCAGACACCCTCCAATCCCAGAAAAACACCCCATTTTTCAGCTTCTTCCGCAAGCTCTTGTACAGTTTCCCTTAAAATATCCCAGCCGATGTCTTCGTAATGGAGCGGGTCTTGTGCTTGGAAAGTAGTCAGAGCGCCCGTCTCCGTAGCCACCATTGGGGCGCCGAATTGGCGGGCATACCGAAGATGTTCTTTGAAGCGATCTATTTCTAATCTCCGGATAACAGGATCTGGATGAATGGGATTGATGTAACAGCCTAACACGCCGATACGTATACCTGCTCTTTCAAATTGTTCACCAATATAGTTTGCGAGGCCTGGACTTAATTTACCTGTGGAGGTGTTGATGTCCTGAATAGCTTTGGATAAAGCAAGTTGAACAAAATCGATATCATAATTCTGAAGCGTTGCTGTCAACGATTTGAGGGGTAAACAACCAAATGTATGCGCTAATGTTCCGTATCTGATGGTAATCATCTCCTTATCTAAGATAGGTATGTGTAATTACAAACATAATAGTAGCGCTTTCATCTGGATGCAAGTGATTTATCCTTATCGTTTGTCAGGAAATTGATGATCTCAGTGTTTATTCTATCCGGTTGCTCGTGATTAATGCCGTGTCCCGCATGGGGGATGACTTGGTAATAGAACTTCCCAGCTTCTAAAATATTTATGAAATCCTTCGATTGCTTTAGCGCGTGTTCTCCAACTAGAAAATAGAGCTTGTCTCTAACTGCGACTGCGGCGTTTTGATCATACGGATGAAGCTTATGCACAAACATAGCTTGCTGATTATGAGTGCGCATTAAAAGGATCAGATGAGCAGCTAATACTGGATGGTTGTCAAATAAAGGGGAGTTAGGGGCGCTTAACTTCTTCAGCACTTTCAGTAAATTGCGATCCGTTGGAATCAGAATCTCCGGGAACATCATCATTA
This sequence comes from Paenibacillus sp. VTT E-133280, assembly GCF_002264385.1. Taxonomy (NCBI): domain Bacteria; kingdom Bacillati; phylum Bacillota; class Bacilli; order Caryophanales; family Paenibacillaceae; genus Paenibacillus; species Paenibacillus sp. VTT E-133280. Next base: position 43,532 of record NZ_NFUX01000018.1, on the reverse strand, counting down.
AGGTTTGGATCATGGCTTTAATCGGTGCATTAATCATTCCACCCTCCAAACAAACGACACGGTTCACTTTGTCCGGTTGCTTGGTCGCATAATTAAAAGCAATATAGGCGCCATTGGACACACCCGCGAGATTAAAGACGTCAACCCTCAGATGTGTCGCTATTTCGTTAATCCATGCCACTTGCTCAAAATTCTGTTTGTTAAAATGCTCATTAGGTATGCTTTTACCAGGTCCGCCTAAAGTATCAATAGCAATGCAATAAAAATGCTTCGATAATTCCTCAATGTTTAAGATCCACATGACCGCCGAGTTATCGCCAACACCATGGAGCAGGAGTAAAGGTGGATTACTCTTTTGACCAGCAAGGATGCAATGTGTCAGTCCATATGAGGTAGGAATATCGATTTCCTCAAGTGGAGTGGGCCACTGCTCAACAAGCTGCTGATAGGATTGCCACACTCGTTCTTGCGCCTTGGTATTCTTAAAGCTATTTACCATCACAGACCTCCATATCCAAAATAAACATTCCAATTAGTATACTACGAGAGTTCGCAAGGGGGAGAAAGAAATAGAAACATTACTGTGAAAAAGAAGGTGGGAGGTGAGTCGGCACACAGAATTTTTGATTTTTGATGCTAACGTCCATCCCGAAGCCTGATACGTGCATTTCGTACAACTAAATAGCCACTTTACGCGCATAAATGCGATATAGATGCACTCTGTACAACTATATCTCTGGAAATTAGCGGATATCGCTAGATTGGAGGGGATTAGTTGCACAAAGTACACTTACCACTAGGCGCGAACGTTGAAATTAATTTTTAGTTGTAGAATATGCAATTAAATAATGCGGAAGGTTCTGTTTTGCAGTAAATTTTAGGATATGGAAAGTTATTTATGATGTTCGAGGGGGCGCTAAGGATGCTAATTGAACTAAAGGAAGCGAGTTTATCAGATGATCGTGATATTTTTGAGATGATTGCGGAGATCGGTCCGGGAGAGAATGGATTCGTTAACAATGGTTTTGATATGGTTTACAGTGAATTTCCTGATTTCATCAGGGGGCGGATAGCTCTTTCACGAGGTGATAATCTTCTACCAAACTATGTCCCACAAACCAACTATTGGTTAGTGATTGACTCTTATCCTGTTGGTGTTGGCAAACTAAGACATGCCTTAAATGATCAATTAAGAAAGTCAGGTGGACATATCGGGTATAGCATCAGACCGAGTGAACGAGGAAAGGGTTATGGCACAATGATGTTAGCAGAGCTGCTAAAAAGAGCTGCGGATAGGGGGATTAATGAGGTCATGCTGACTTGTGAGCCGAACAACGTATCTTCGAGAAAGGTTATTGAAGCGAATAAGGGAATATTAACCGGCATTGAGGATGAAAAATGTAACTACTGGGTTAGTCTATAGCTGGCGTGATGAATAGCGGGATAAGGAGTTGCTGATGGAGTTGCTAATGGGCAGCTCTTTTTTGTCTTTTACAAAAAAACTTGCAGTGCACGCCATGGAGATTCGTCTAAATTGTGAAATAAATTTTAAATTTTGTTGAAAACGCTCTATTCAAACACAAACAAATAGATTAAAATCAAAACAAAGAAAAATAAACAGGAAAATAAACATTCAAAAACGGAGGTATTCACAAATGGTACAAAACTTATGGGATTCATCTCGGGAAACGGAAATAAACGGGGGATTGGATGCATTAGTGTTCCGCTCCAATCTGCTGGGCGAAGACCGCAGGGTCTGCAATTTTGGAGGAGGGAATACCTCTAGCAAAACGATAGAAATAGATTTCCGTGGTCGTGAGGTTGAGGTCATGTGGGTAAAAGGTAGCGGATCTGACCTAGCTACAATGAAAGCAGGGAATTTTACAGGATTGCGGCTTCAGGATATTGCTCCTTTGTTCGAGCGGGAGGAAATGCTTGATGAGGAAATGGTGGCCTACCTCGCGAACTGTATGATTGATCCTAAGCATCCACGTGCTTCTATTGAGACGCTGCTTCATGCCTTTTTACCATTCAAACATGTAGATCATACGCATCCAGATGCGATTATCAGCTTATGCTGTGCTCATAACGGTAAGGATATTGCGCGGGAAATTTATGGAGACCGTTTCGTATGGGTGCCTTACATCCGTCCAGGTTTCACTTTATCCAAAATGATTGCTGAGGGCGTACTTGCTAATCCACAAGCAGAATTGGTGTTGATGGAGAAGCATGGTCTGGTAACTTGGGGAGATACGCCGGAAGCTTGTTACGCTAAGACGATCTCTATCATTAATGAAGCTGAGCGTTACATCGAAGATAGAATTGAAGATGAGAACCTGTTCGGGGGCCGTAAATCGGAAGCGCTTTCGGCAAAAGAGCGGCGGGCTGTCGCGGCGGCTGTAATGCCGTTGATCAGAGGCGCAGTTAGTGATGAACGTAAAATGATACTGACCTTCGATGATGCAGAGGATGTCCTGCGTTTTGTAGGTGGAGTTAACTCGGAGAAATTATCCAGTGTAGGTGCAGCCTGTCCGGATCATTTGGTACATACCAAAATGCTGCCACTATTTGTGAATTGGGAACCAAATGCCAGTGATATTGATGGTTTGAAGACGAAGCTGAACGAAGCGATTACCACATACAAAGAGCAGTATAAAGCGTACTTCGATCGCAATAAGCATGAGGGAGATGTAATGTTCGAAGCCGCACCGCGTGTGATTCTGATTCCCGGAGTGGGAATGATTAATACGGGCAAAAGCTGGAGCAACTCCAAAATTAGCGGTGCCTTGTATCACCGGGCGATTGCTGTTATGCGCGGAGCTACCGCACTGGGAGATTTCGTCTCTCTAAGTGAGAACGAATCATACAATGTGGAATATTGGCCTTTGGAATTATATAAATTATCGCTGGCACCAGCAGAAGCAGAATTCTCGCGTAAGGTTGCGTTTATTACTGGTGGAGCTGGAGGAATCGGGAGCGAAACTGCTCGTCGTCTAGTGTCCGAAGGGGCGCATGTTGTGCTGGCAGATCTCAATCTGGAGGGTGCTCAGAAAATTGCCGAGGAGATTAACGATAAATACGGTGAGAATCGTGCGTTCGCTGTTAAAATGGATGTAACGCAGGAGGAGCAAGTTACCGCAGCTTATGCGGAAACAGCACTTATTTATGGCGGAGTAGATATTATTGTTAACAATGCTGGGCTTGCGACTTCCAGTCCTTTTGATGAGACTTCATTAAAAGAGTGGAACTTGAACATTTCCGTGCTAGGAACTGGTTATTTCCTCGTTGCACGCGAAGCCTTCAAGGTGATGAAGGAGCAAAAAATCGGCGGTAGCATGGTATTTATTGGTTCTAAGAACTCCATATTTGCTGGAAAGAGCGTATCGGCTTACAGTTCTGCCAAAGCACTAGAAGCACATTTGGCTCGCTGTATTGCAGCTGAAGGTGGAGAGTTCGGTATTCGCGCCAATACCATTTTGCCGGATGCCATTCTACAAGGCTCAGCGATTTGGAATTCGAACTGGCGGAATGAACGGGCGGCTGCTTACGGGATTGAACCGGATCAACTAGAGGAACATTATCGTAAACGTACAACACTGCTTGTAAATATTTATCCTCGTGATATTGCTGAAGGCGTTGCTTTTTTCGCTTCATCCAAGTCAGAGAAGACGACGGGCTGCATGCTGACGATTGATGGTGGAGTGCCGGCAGCTTTTACTAGATAAGTGGAAGATGGAATATAGATAGATATAACGGAGGGAAGCCATGCTGATTGCAGACAGATATGAAAGAATCGTAGAACTAGTGAATGAACGTGGCAGCATTCGTGTCTCGGAACTGAGTACATTATGCCAAGTGACGGAGGAGACCATCCGCCGTGATCTTGATCGCTTGGAAAAGGCGGGGAGGCTGCTACGCTCGCACGGCGGTGCAGTCAGTCTGCGTGATCGTCAGCCAGAGACGCCCTATGCTGAACGTGAAATTATGAACGCAGCGGAGAAGCAGCAGATTGCTCGTGAAGCAGTGCTGATGATAAAGCCGGGAGATCGAATTTTGCTGGATGCTAGCACAACTGCATGGTATATGGCCTCACATTTGCCGGATATGCCACTAACTGTACTGACTAATTCTATTAAGGTAGCTGCGGAGTTAAGTGGGAAGGAACGAATAGATGTGATCTCAACTGGCGGTCAGCTGAGCCGAAGATCGATGTCCTTTGTTGGTCATTTAGCCGAGCGTTCGCTTGAGTTGTATCACGTGGATAAGATGTTTTTTTCCTGCAAAGGATTTCATCTCGAACGCGGCGCCAGTGAATCGAATGAGCTGCAAGCGATGGTAAAGCGAAAGATGATTTCTATTGCGGAGCAGGTGATCCTACTTTGTGACTCCAGCAAATTCGGAATTCAAGCGTTCACACATGTTGCCACGACTAGTGAACTGGATGTTGTAATAACGGATTACAGCCCTGCCACAGAACAGCTAAAGCAGCTACAGGAGCTGAACATCGCAATAACAACCGTGTAGATAATAGTGTTGCAGGAGGTGAAGACATGAAGGTATCGATGTTTATTACTTGCATCAGTGATGCTGTGTACCCAAAGGTCGGAGAAGCAATGGCACGTCTGCTAGCCAGATATGGCGTGCAGCTGGATTTTCCCGAAGTGCAGACCTGCTGCGGACAGCCTGCGTACAATAGTGGCTATTGGAATGAGGCACGTCAAGCTGCGCTTACGATTTTGCAGGCTTTCGAAGACAGTGACTTTGTCATTGCTCCTTCCGGGTCTTGCACCGGGATGCTTCATCATTACCCGAAACTGTTTCAGGATGATCCGGTTAATTTGGTCAAGGCGCAGAATTTGCAGCGTAAATCCTATGAGTTCAGCCAGTTTATGGTACAGGTGCTTGACGTCACGGATCTAGGGGCAGTATTTCCGCATAAAGTTACCTATCATCCTTCCTGTCATGGCACTCGGATTCTGGGGATTCGTGATGAGCCTATGTTACTTATGCAGAATGTGAAGGCGATGGAGCTAGTACCACTACCTTTTGCTGAGGACTGTTGTGGGTTTGGCGGAACCTTTGCCGTGAAGATGTCTGATATCTCCGGGGCGATGGTTACCGAGAAGTCAGATCATGTGCTGGAGTCGGAAGCTGAAGTCTTAACAGGTCTGGATATGGGCTGTCTCATGAACATTGCTGGGAATTTGCGTTATCGCCACAAACCGGTCCGAGTCATGCATTTAGCAGAGCTACTGTATGAGGGGGTGAGTGGACAATGAGTCAGAATGCCGCTCAGACTAAATCGGAATCGAATAAGGTGAAGCCAGCTACGGTAAAACAGCGTGCAGATTTGGCGCTGAATAATGAATTTTTACGCAAGGCGGTTCGCTTTACTACGGAAAGACTGCGTGACGGGAAACAGAAAGCGGCGAACGATCATGGGCACTGGGAAGAATGGCGCGAACGTGGGCGACAAATTCGCCTGCATACAATCGCTCATTTGGATTATTACTTAAATCTATTTGCGGACAATGCAAGAGCGAACGGCACGCATATTCATTTTGCGGCAACGGGTGAAGAGGCAGTGAAGATTGCTTTAGAGATTGCGCAGCGGAAACAAGCGGCTTCCGTGGTCAAATCAAAATCGATGGTGACTGAGGAGCTGCATTTGAATACGGCGCTTGAATCCATTGACGTGGAGACGATTGAGACAGATCTTGGCGAATATATTATCCAGCTTGCCGGAGAAACCCCGTCTCATATCATTATCCCAGCCATCCATAAAAACCGCTATCAGATTGCTGAACTGTTGTCCAAGGAGGCAGGGGAGGAGCTTTTGCCTGAGACTACAATCCTTGCAGGATTTGTACGGCGCAAGCTACGGGAGAAGTTCCTCGAAGCGGATATTGGGATGACGGGATGCAATTTTGCGATTGCAGAGACAGGTTCCATGGTGCTATTCGAGAATGAGGGCAATGCTCGTATGGTCACCACCTTGCCGAAGACGCAAATCACTTTGATGGGGATGGAGCGGATTATTCCTTCCTGGAGCGACCTTGAGGTGATGGCTACGTTATTGCCGCGTTCAGCAACTGGCCAGAAGCTAACAGTGTATATGTCCGGTATTTCGGGACCCCGTAGGAGGGATGACGGGGACGGGCCGGAAGAGCAGCATATTATTATCCTTGATAATGGTCGATCTGAGCAGCTAGGCGATCCAGAATTTCAGGAGCTACTGAACTGCATCCGCTGTGGAGCCTGTCTGAATGCCTGCCCTGTCTACCGTCATATTGGCGGTCATGCCTATGGTGGGACTTATAGTGGACCGATCGGAGCGGTGTTGACCCCAGCGCTAAACAAAAATGTAGATCAATGGGATGATATCGCGGGTGCATCAAGTCTGTGCGGTGCGTGTTATGAAGCTTGTCCAGTCAAAATCCCTCTGCATGATATGCTTATCTATTTACGTCGGCGTAAGGTAGAGCGAGGTTACGGAGACAAAGCGGAAGGTCTTGGCATGAAAGGCTTTGGTGCGATTATGGCGAAGTCACAGCGATTCAGTAATGTGATGAAAGTAGGCAGAATCGGACAAAAGCTGCTTGTGAGAGACGGCGGAATTCCGTCTAAGCTTGGGCCGCTGAAAGGCTGGAATAACTATCGGATCGCTCCGAAGCTGGCGGATGAATCCTTCCGCGAGAGCTGGAAAGGGCTGCAGGAGGAGTTAGACAATAATATTCGCGAGATGGACCCGTCGATACAGAAACGGATGGAAGATTTATTAGCGAAGCGAAAGCGTGAAGAGCTGAAAGGAGAGCCCGGATATGACTGAGGAAACGCACATAGAATGGCTGGAGCGTATGGACCATGATTCTCGTGAGAAACAGCAGGTATTCATGAACGATATCGCTCGTCGCTTGAAGCATCCAAGAACGACTACGGCTCCTGCACATCCTTTTCGCGGCGCTCCAGATTATTGGCAAGAATTCCAGTGGAGTCCAGAAGAACGCATCGATCAATTTACTGCGAATTTTCAAAGTGCAGGTGGACATGTGTTTCGCGTGGCAACGATGGATGAAGCTAAAGCTTTTATCGTCAATAAAGCGAGTGAGATGCTCGCCCGTTATATTCTTCGGCAAAATGTAGCTGAGCTTGCGGCACTTCGATTAGAAGAGGAGCTTGAAAATACTCGGGTATCTGTCTGGAATACGGATATGCAAGAAGCATGGAAAGCTAGGGCGGCGGAAGCTGATATTGGGATTGTGCTCGCGGATTATGCAGTTGCTTATACCGGCTCAATTACAGTGTTATCTTCTGCGGATAAAGGGCGCTCTGTCAGCCTTTTGCCCACCGCATTAATTGCCATCATTCCGCTCGAACGGCTGAAGACTCGTCTGGGTGAGGTGCTTATTGATTTTGATGAAGCGGGACAATCGGGTCTCCCCGCAGGTATTCACTTTATCTCTGGACCCAGCCGTTCAGCGGATATTGAGAATGATCTGACGATAGGTGTGCATGGCCCGGGAATCGTATTCGCCTTGCTGGTAGGTTGATGAGGAGATAAGGAGTGTTGTTTAAGAATGAATGCTGGGGCGCATAAACAGGGTCAGAATCATATTGCTATTGATATTGGAGCCTCTAGTGGGAGAGTCGTTTGCGGAACCTTGCAAGAACCGGAAGGAAACTTATCATTAACAGAAATCCACCGTTTTAGTAATGGGTTCTCTGAGAAGAATGGTAATCTTTATTGGGACGTCGATTATTTATTTGCTGAAATAGTAAAAGGCTTGCAGAAGGCGAAGTCAAAAGGAATTGAGCAGTGTACCATCGGAATTGACACTTGGGCCGTGGATTACGTACTTCTGGATCAGAAGGGTACACGAATTCATGAAGTTTTTTCTTATCGTGATTCCAGAACAGATAGAGCGGTACAAAGCCTACATCGTAATATATCAATTGTAAGCGTTTACGGTAAGACGGGGATACAAGTTCTCCCGATTAATACGTTGTACCAGCTGTTTGTGCATGATCAGGCAGATCTTGAAGCAGCACATTCAATCCTGCTGGTCCCTGATTATCTCTATTATCGGCTTACGGGACGCAGAATTAGTGAAGTCACGAATGCTTCAACCACGGGTCTGCTGAATCTGCAAACTCGGGATTATGATACTGATTTACTGGCACTGCTTGGTCTTTCAAAAGAGCAATTCCCCCCCTTAACGGAACCTGGGGAACAAATTGGCGGATTGACTGATGACCTGGCGGCACGCGGTGATCTTCCAGATTGTAAGTTCATAGCAGTTGCCACTCATGATACAGCATCAGCTGTACTAGGCGTTCCTGCAAGTAGCGACAAATGGGGATTTCTCAGTAGTGGTACTTGGTCACTCATCGGGGTGGAACGAGCTTCAGCTATCACAAGTCCAGAAGCGATGGAGCGCAATTATACAAATGAATGGGGAGCCTTCGGATCGTTCCGTTTTCTTAAGAACATTATGGGGATGTGGCTGATCCAAAAGGTTCGTGAGGAATATGGTGGTCAATACAGCTTTGGCGAACTGGTGGAGCTGGCAGAGCAAGAGATTCCTTTTAGATCAATCATCTACTGCAATGATGAACGATTCATGAATCCATCCAACATGATCAGCGAGATACAGGACTATTGTGCGGAAGTCGGACAGTTGGTACCAAAGACACCAGGGGAGATTGCCAGATGTGTGTTTGACAGTCTTGCTCTTTCTTACTATTTCTATGTTCAGGATCTTCAGCTATTAACCGGTGAGAAGTGGGAGCGTCTGCACATTGTAGGCGGAGGGGCGAATAATGGTTTGCTATGCCAAGTTGCGGCGGATTTGCTAGCGATGGAGATTTACGCTGGTCCGACGGAATCCACCGCATTAGGTAATGTAGTTATGCAAATGATCAGTGTGGGTACGGTCGCAAATATTAAAGAAGCAAGAGAAATTATATATCGTTCATTTGATGTAACAATCTACATTCCACATGAGATGGACGCTTCCCTAAAAACCGCGGCATTGGCTGAGTTTGCTCGGCTGCAGATCGTTTAAGAGTAACTTTGATTTGGTGAAATAGCTGCGGGTGAGCGGTGAAGGGCGAAAATACCCCACATTGGGAGTGAAAAGCGGAAAGTGAGTGAAAAGGGGTATAAATCCCTCTCATCGGGCGCAAAAAGCGGAAAACGTGCCAAAGTGGAGCAAAAATCCCCCTAAATGAAATCACAAAGACAATAACAGGAGGCTCAAGCATGGAGCAGAATACAGAAAGCTTAAGGAGCATTCAGACGAGCTATAATGAGGCGAAAAAGCTCTACGAACTGCACGGCATTGACGTAGATAAAGTATTAGAGCAGCTTGCAGCAATCAAAATTTCATTGCACTGCTGGCAAGGAGACGATGTAAAGGGCTTCCTGAATAAGGAAGAGGAACTAAGTGGCGGGATCGCGGTCACGGGCAGTTACCCGGGGCGAGCTAGAAATCCGGAGGAACTGCGCCGTGATTTGGAGCAAGCACTAGCACTTATCCCAGGACGTCATAAAGTTAATTTACATGCTATTTATGCCGATACGGAAGAAACAGTAGATCTTGATGCGTTAGAGCCTAAGCATTTTGAAAGATGGGTGAACTGGGCTAAGAAGCAGGGACTAGGATTAGATTTCAATCCCACTTGCTTCTCTCATGAAAAAGCTAATGATGGCTTCACACTAAGTCACTCGGATCCTGAAATCCGCAACTTCTGGATTGCTCATTGCAAGGCTTCACGCCGAATCTCCGAATCTTTCGGTCAGGCACTGGGTCAGCCTTGTGTAACCAACTTCTGGGTTCCAGATGGATATAAAGATACACCGATCGACCGTCTGTCACCGAGAGTGCGACTTCAGCAATCACTGGACGAGATCTTCAGCGAGGAGATCGATCAGCAATATAACATTGATGCTGTAGAAAGTAAGCTGTTCGGAATTGGCTCGGAAAGTTATGTGGTAGGTTCGCATGAATTTTATATGGGTTATGCACTAAGCCGGGGCAAAGCGGTATGCTTCGATGCTGGGCATTTCCACCCAACCGAGACTATCTCGAATAAATTATCCTCTTGGCTGATGTTTGGTGATCAATTGTTGCTGCATGTTAGCCGTCCAGTACGCTGGGACAGTGATCATGTGGTGACTATGGATGATGAACTGCTGGAGATTGCTCGTGAACTAGTTAGAGGTCAATTCCTAGAAAGAACTCATATTGGACTTGATTTCTTTGACGGAAGTATTAATCACATTGCCGCTTGGGTGATCGGAACACGTAACACAATCAAAGCCCTGCTACGTGCGATGCTGGAACCGATAGAGCTATTGAAGCAAATTGAACTGGATGGAGATTATACTACTAGACTTGCACTGGTAGAGGAATTGAAATCTTATCCATTCGGAGCTATTTGGGATTATTATTGTGCGACGAATGGTGTGCCTGTCCGAGAAAGCTGGCTGAGCGATGTGAAGCAATACGAAGTAGATGTTTTATCAAAGCGATAAAGTACTTGTAATGGCGGTTACCACACGGTAGCCGCTTTTTATGTTCATGATTCGTACTTATTTGAAAAGATCTTTGATCTCTGGTATGTTTTATCAAAAAAAGAGAGAGAGGCTTTATTATGGAGAAATATGGACCCGATCCGAATGCGCTCTATCCAAATGAACAGATCAAAAGCATCTGTTATATCAAAAATGTGATTACAAGAAACAATATTACGGTTGGCGATTATACGTATTATGATGATATAGACGGTGCGGAAAAGTTTGAGGAGCATGTGACTCATCACTATGATTTTATTGGGGATAAGCTTATTATTGGGAAATTCTGCGCGATTGCTAAAGGTATTGAATTTATCATGAATGGTGCGAACCATCGAATGAATTCCGTTACGACCTACCCTTTTAATATCATGTCTAATGGCTGGGAGCATGCGGTTCCAGAACTATCAGATCTACCCATAAAGGGAGATACGGTGATCGGCAACGATGTGTGGATTGGACAGAATGTTACGGTTATGCCGGGTATACATATTGGAAATGGAGCCGTCATCGCGGCCAATTCAACAGTTGTGAAAGATATCCCGGCTTATAGTGTCGCTGGAGGAAATCCATGTAAAGTAATTAGACAACGTTTTGATGACGAATTGATCGAATATTTAGAAGCGCTTAAGTGGTGGGATTGGGATGCCGAGCGAATCTTTAAGAATCTTGAAGCGTTATGCAGCAGTGATTTGAATAAAATCAAAGAAATTAAATGATATTCTGTAAGTTTCATAGAACGAGCTATAGTTTATCTTAAAGATATAAATAATAGCTGAGGGTATACTGACTGTATGAACTTCATATGAACCTTGCGGAGGGAAATTCTAATGAAGAAAGATGATGATAAGATCACCACGGAACTCACAGCAGAGAAGTTTCCATACAGTAAAGAGAACGAGGAGATGGTGACGCGGAATTTTTGGACAAAAACTAAAAAGTTCGCAGGCAAGATCCCATTTACTAAAGATGCTATTGCGATGTATTATTGCGCAGTCGACGCAAAGACCCCTTTATGGGCAAAAGGAATTGCCTTCGGAGCGTTGGCTTATTTCATCTCCCCGATTGATGCGATACCGGATGCGATTCTCGGACTTGGATTTACGGATGATGCTGCAATTATTGCAGCAGGAATCAAAGCGATCTCAGGTCAGGTTACGGATGAACATAAGGAAAAGGCTGAAGCATTTTTTGAAAAATAGAAGGTGCAGCTTTGAGCTACACCGTAATATCCATACCTTCTGGACAGCTTTCTGCGGAAAGCTGTTTTGTTTTGTAAACCTCTCCCCAGTCTTTCATGAGTTTAATAATAGGGGTCAGCGTCTTGCCAAATTCAGTTAACGAGTATTCGACTTTCGGGGGAACCTGATGGTAGACCTCACGGTGAACAACTCCATCTTCTTCCAGCTCTCTAAGCTGCAAGGTTAACATGCGTTGAGTGATTCCTGGGCATATCCGTCGAAATTCGTTAAAGCGTTTCGTTCCATCCATCAAGTGATAGATGAGGATCCCCTTCCATTTTCCTCCTATAACATCGAGCGTAAATTCCACAGGGCAAGCTTCCTTATTGCTTTCTGGGTGATCTCCGAATCCACCTTTTCGATCACGCATAGCCGTTCAACTCCCATAGTATCATTTTGTATACTACATAACATTAATGTGCGTACTTTTAAAGAAGTGATATATATTCTAATATTATGCATGAGAACGGCAAACAGTCAAATAGGTCGTTGGTTCTAAGCAAACAAAAGGAGTGTTAAATATGGATACTTTATCATTAAACAAAAATGAAATCCTGTCTGCCTACCAATTCAGACATGCAACTAAAGAATTTGATAGTCATAAGAAAATTAGTGAGTCAGACTTTCAGTTTATTCTGGAAACAGGACGTCTGTCACCAAGTTCATTCGGATTTGAGCCTTGGCGTTTTGTCGTAGTACAAAGTCCGGAAATACGCGAGAAATTACGAACTCATGCCTGGGGAGCACAAAAGCAATTGCCAACTGCAAGTCACTTTGTATTGATTCTCTCCCGTCTTCCTAAAGATATGTCTGCTGATTCCGACTATATTAGAGGGATGATGGAGCATGTCCAGGCGCTGCCTCCAGAAGTGATGGAAGGGAAAGGTAATATGTACGATAAGTTCCTGAAGGTTGATTTCGGATTGATGGAGAATGAGCGGGCAATGTTCGAATGGAGCTGCCGGCAGACTTATATAGCCCTTGGTAATATGATGACATCAGCCGCTTTAATCGGAATCGATTCTTGCCCAATGGAAGGTTTCGATAAGGCGAAGCTAGAGCAGATTCTTACCGAAGAGGGGATTATGGAGGCCGAACATTTTGGAATCTCCTGCATGGTAGCCTTTGGATATCGTTTGAATGAACCGCGTGGAAAAACACGACAAAGCGCAGAGCAAGTCATTCAGTGGGTTTAAATAAGCTGGGATTTCAATTTAGAGCAGCATAACGAAAATAACTAACCTGTAAAGTCTCCGGCGTTCTGGAGATCATACAGGTTATTTTTGTTTAATTCTTACAAGATTCGAAAAGTAATTGAAATTTTCATGAAAACTCTGATACTCTTATTGAGGTGACCCATTTTAAGCTTTATCGAGTTAATTTAATAATGAAGGGATCCTGCATCATGAAAATCATTCGCATAATTATCCAAGTGTTCCTGCTTTATTTGTTCTACTTGGCTGGAGACTTCCTGCAAAAGCAGCTGCATCTTCCTGTTTCTGGGAGTATCGTCGGATTACTTCTGCTCTTTGTTTTATTGCTATTCAAGGTTGTACCAGTGAAGTGGATTGAAGAGGGTGCAACAACAATATTAGCTTATCTTCCGTTATTTTTTATTCCAGCGACGGCTGGGATCGTGAAGCATATGGATATTTTTAGTGGGAGAGGTTTGCTGTTAATCTTGATTCTTATCGTTAGCAGCGTGCTCACTATTGCAGTCGCAGCACATACCAGTCAATGGCTTTCAACCTTGAAAGACAAGAGTAAGGCGGGCTGGAACAGCAAGAGCTTAAGCGAAAAGGGGAAGGAAATATAATGTTTTTTATCGCGACAGGAATTGTCCTGCTTAATGTTGCAATTTATTTATTGATGTCTGTGGTATATAGACGTTTTCGGTTTCCTGTTCTTATTCCCGCGCTAACAGCCACAGCCCTTGTTGTAGCACTACTTCTATACTTTCATATTCCGTATGATACATATATGATAGGTGGTCAGTGGATTAATCAGCTACTGGGACCTGCTGTAGTGGCGCTAGCCTATCCATTATATAAACAACGTAATGTGTTAGTTGAGAATTTTCCGGCGATCCTAGGGGGCGCTATTGTAGGTTTGTTAATAGGGATGTTTAGTGGTTTGCTTTTGGCGGCAGGGCTAGGATTCTCTAAAATATATGTTTTGTCCATATTGCCAAAGTCGATCACCACACCTGTAGCGATACAGATCTCGAATGGTTTAGGCGGGGACTCCTCGCTAACCTCCGTATTTGTAATGATTGCCGGATTTACAGGTGCGATTGGCGGTCCTCTCATTATTAAGCTGTTTAAGATTCGAAGCGAAGTTGGGATTGGGATCGGGTTAGGAACGGGTTCTCATGCACTTGGAACTGCAAAGGCACTGGAATATGGAGAACAATCAGTTTCAATGAGCTCCGTAGCGATGACCGTCTGTGCTATTGTCGGTTCATGTATCGGTCCGGTGGTAGCTTGGATCATGTACCCTTAAATTCAATCATCATAACTATGTTTGCAAAACACTCCATCGGGTAACTATAACTAAGGAACAAATAAAGCAAAGCACCTGAGGAGGATTTCACATGTCAGATTATTCTCAAGATGAAGCGGAAATCCGCAACAAGGAAAATAAAGACGGCGATTCATTAGCTGAAATTAAGAAGATGGAGAATGGCGTGGACATCGAGCCAGAAGCAGACGATTGGGTAGCCAAGCCTGCAGAGTCCTCTCATCCTGATCCGCTTCCTAACGATTTAGACTAAATGATTCGGAAGACAGGCTGTCCTTCATCGGACAGTCTGTTTTTTCTTGAGATCATTTTAGTAATTATTGTATAATGGAATCAAGTACAACCTCATCAGAGTATTTTATCCAAGTTCGTCGTTGCTTTTCGCTAATTCCACAGATCTCAGCCATTCTTGTTGCAGGGAGGAAATGAAATGCGTAGTCGGAACGAGAACAGCCGATATCGGCAAAAACGTGGCGAGGCTCTAGCAGGTAACTCTGAGAAAAAATATGGTTCAAACTTTGGCGTAAGAAGTGAGCTTACAATGGATACATTAAAGAAACAATACGACGATCAGTCGCTGATCCCGGCTCAGAATCCTGAAGAACAACTTAAACCATAAGCGTGGAAGGCTAGAGAATCCACTTTACTCCTTATATTTTGTAATGAAGGCATAACCTATGGGTTATGTCTTTTTTGTTGCGCATATCTCCTGAAGGATTGAGGCATAATAGGGCCGGATGGATATTTAAGAAAATAATGACAACTAGGAGCGGTGTATAAACATGATGACTTCTATATTTTCTTCAAGCGGAGAACCTGCGATGGCAGTGGCGGGCCAATATTTCTTTTATTTTATGATCTACTCTTTTTTAGGCTGGGTATTGGAGGGTACATATAACTTATATAGTAATGGAAGCTTTCGCAAAGAAGGCTTTCTAAAAGGTCCTTTTAAACCAATGTATGGATTTGCACCACTGCTTCTACTGATTGCCAGAGACTTAACCCTGCCTTTCCCAATTTTCCTCCTGCTTGCGTTAGTCGTTCCTTCAGCTGTTGAATATGTAAGTGGTTGGTTGCTGAAGACTGTCTTTCAAAAGCAATGGTGGGATTACTCAGGGATGTCTTATCAACTGCAAGGGCATATTTGCCTTCGATTCTCCCTATATTGGTGGGCGCTATCGGTAGCTTGTGTATTTGGGATTCAGCCGTTCATGGAGCTTTTATATTCACAAGTCCATAACGTTTGGGGAATTATTTATCCTTTCGTGGGACTCTATCTTATGGCTGATTTATTGTGGACTTGCTGGAGTCGGTATAGAAGTGAGAAGACCCCCCAATATCAAGATTAATGATGTCTATATGAACAACATAAGCATTCTTTTGTATATGAAGCACAAACATATCAGTTTTGTATAATGGTGATGTGCCGTGTCTGGATGCTCATTTCTTGAAGTGGTATGAGGAAGGACGTCTTGTCCAAAAATGGCTTTAAAGTGTTCGGCGAAGATCAACTAGATGATGTGGAAGTAATAATTGGAACTCATGTTACATAGTGTGTATAAGGGGAACGAAGCAGTGTCCTTGGGAGAGGAAATGCCGTCCGAAGAGCCATCCTTCATTTGGGATTGGAGGCGGACGCAGATGAGTATTGACCAGCTCATTTCATTGCTTGTTCTTGTCATCATGATCGTACAGCTTGCCGGCTACAAAGGGAAACATTAAGCTCAAAGTCTCACCTCATTGTAACTGCTTCCGGACCTCAGAAAGTATTGAGCCGTTCGGAAGCTTTTTTTGTTCTGCGCTAAGCATATTGCCGAATCTAAAGGATTCCATCACAGAGATGTCTAATATATACATAATGTGGATTTTTGGGAAGCCGGAGGAAAATGGATGATGTTCTATAAAACAGTGTGAGAGGGTGGATGAATAACGTGCCGATGTCTGAGTATTATCAGGAGATCCGAGGAAAAGTGGGTTCAGAGTTATTAATGATGCCTTCCGTAGCTGCAGTAATAAGAAATAAAGAAGATGAAATTCTGTTTATTCGAAAACCTGAAGAGTCCTTGTGGGGATTGCCAGCAGGCGCCATCGAGCCAGGGGAACGACCGGGAAGAACTTTGCGCAGAGAAGTATATGAAGAGACTGGATTAATGGTGCATCCTACTACCATTCTTGGGGTATTTGGCGGAGGGAAATATAGATACGAATATAACAATGGAGATCAGGTGGAATATACAGTCATCGTATTTGAGTGTTCTATCATCCGTGGAACGCTGAGAGCAATGGATGGAGAAGTCGAAGAATTTAAGTTCTTTAAAGAGAGTGAGCTGCCCGAGATGGCCATTCCCTATCCAGTGGAGATTTTCAAGAAAGACCGCGAAGTGACAAAGACGATATTTGAATGAGCTGGAGAGGAGTAATTCATGAAGACTTTTATTTATATGATTAGACACGCCGTATCACCTTTTGTGCTTGGGGATGAGAGAGAACGAGGATTATCTGATAAAGGTCATGAGGACGCATTTAGAATTAAAGAACTGTTGGCGGAGGAAGAGATCACACATTTTGTCTCCAGTCCTTATAGACGAGCGATAGATACCATTAAATATTTGGCTGAAGCTTCGGAGCAAGAAATTGAGTTGTATGAGGAATTTAGAGAAAGAGCCATAGCAAGCATGGAGATCGAGATCAGTGAACAAGAATTTCTTCAGGCGATCCGGACATCATTCACAGACTTACAATATAAAATGCCGAATGGAGAGAGTACTCAGGAAGCGCAAGAGCGTGCGATCCCCATCATGAAGCAATTGATCCAGCAAAATAAAGGCGGCAAAATTGCACTAGGTACCCACGGGAATATCATGACCATTATCCTGAATTACTTCAATAAAGAGTATGGTTATGAGTTCTTTGAGCAGACTTCGAAACCAGATATTTATAGGCTGGAATTTGATGAATTAGAGCTTACTAGTGTGGAACGAATGTGGAACCCCGAAGTACTGAGTAAATGAAATATTTTATTAAGCTTAATTCGTTAAGCGTACTTTATGCCTTTATGTTGTTTGTCGTAATAGAGCTACTAGTGAATATTTATCGTATTAGTAGAATTTCTGGCTTGGAGCTGGATAAAGTAAATAACTTAGAGCTTATCTTCATATTTGTGTTATTTATATTTTGTTCTATTGGGTTTGTTTGGATGACAAAAAAATATTTGAACGGTAAAAAATTCAAGTATTTCACTACGATCCTGTGGTATCCATATTTGAATCTGTTCATTAATTTATTCGCAGCATGGTTCCCGATTACAGAAGCTGCGGATAAACCAGTACCAGTAACAGGGTTAATCATAATAGGGGCTATGATTATTTATCCGTTTTATATCGTGATGATAAATATTATAGCAAGCATAAACTTCAAGTCAGACGCAGGATAGAGGATGGAAATGAGAGTCAAGGCTTTAAAAGAAAGAGTTATTTATGGATGCATCTGCCTAATTGTTATTGTACTGGGGTTATGCTCTAGAGCATTCTCGGAACAGCTACCCTTGTTTGTAACGAGACATTTTGGAGACGCGCTGTGGGGCAGTATGGTTTACTTTATGTTTCGCGTTCTGCTAGTGAACCGGAAGCTGTGGATCGCTTTTATGTGGAGCCTGATGTTTAGCTTCGGTATAGAATTTAGCCAACTGTATCAAGCAGAGTGGATCAACAGCATCCGTGCTACCGTACCCGGCGGGTTGATTCTCGGAAAGGGATTCCTATGGATTGACCTTGTACGATATACCGTTGGAATTACGCTTTCTTACGGACTGGATCAATACTTTCGCTCAAAACTGCACCGAATAGATAAATAGTTCTCAATGGAGATGAACCTACAAATGGTAAATAGCTTGATTGTAGTATGCTTGCTTACAATGATTATTCATACAGCAGAAACGTTATCTTATTCGGTAAGATACGCCGGGGTGAAGCTGAACAAGATAGCTATTGCTTTGTCTTTGACAGGCATTATTGTTCTCGTGTCAAGAACTGCAAACATGATTCAAGCTCCACTGACGGCTAAATTCGTAGATTATGCCAAAATACATTCTGATTTCCCACTACTTAATTACCTGAGAATTATATTATTAGCTTCTTCATTAGGGACATTAATAGCCATTGCTATTTTTCCAACCTTCGTAGGCTTGTTTGGGAGAATCATCTCAAAGCTTGAAATTGAAGGTTCTATTCCCAAGCTGCTTACGAGCGTAACGATCGGGCAGTTAAAAAATACTAGAAAATACATAAGAAAACCAAAAGTGAATCTATATAACTTCAGATACCTGGGGATTCCTAAACGTTTTATTGTTATGAATGTTTTTGTTACAGCCTTTTACACCGTAGGGGTCATTTCATCTTTGTATGCTGCTCATCTAATGCCTCAATATAGCACGACTGCTTCTCAAGCCTCTGGATTGATTAATGGAATGGCGACTATACTGCTGACCATATTTATCGACCCACAGCTTGGTCTTATTACCCATAAAGCCACTGAAAATGTAGAATACCGTGATCAGCTAGGAAAAATATATGTGGTATTGATGGGTTCACGATTTCTAGGTACTATATTTGCTCAGCTCCTGATTGTGCCCGCAGCCCAACTAATCAGTATATTAGTGAAGCTGATATGAGCCGGTGGGAGCGAATCATTATGGAAGCTTAGACTCTGCAGATCGTAGAGCTAGGGAGATCTTCTGCTCCCAGCTGTAAATATTTTGATGCATGTCATGAATTCGTTTCATTTGCTCAAAGGATGCTTTCATTTTTATTGCTGCCGTAATCGCATCCCCTTGTTTTACAGCCGATTTATATTGTTTATCTGCTTCTGAACGAACTTTCTGTGCTATAGCGATATTCTTGTTCTCGGCGGTGATTTGCTTCTTCAAAGCTGTGATCGGGGCCAGAGCATCTTTGACAGGCTTGATCTTGGCAGCGGTTTGCTTGCGGGCAGTTGCCAATGCGTCTGTCTTCGCCTTCATTTCAGTGCGAGCGAGTGTTACCGCAGCTTTGAGTTTATTGCGTCTTAGATCCAGGAGAGTGGCTGTCTTAAAATCCTTAGCTTTCTTGGCTGCGGTACACTGCTTACTGAGAGTGCTGTATTGTTCCAGCAGGGGAGCATGTTTCTTCTGAGCTGACGTAGCTTCAGATGATAAACGACTCAGCAGAACCTTATCTGTTGACTCTATGACAGAATGAATAGATTTCAGTGTTTCATTATTCTGCTTACGTAACATTTGAATTTTTGAGCTATAGGACTTGAGGGCTACTTGAAGTGAGGTATAATTAGCATGGAGACCGTTAATGTCATCTAAGGCTGACTCCCAATCTGTACCTGCTGAAGCTAATGTTAGGTTGATGTTGAGGAGGGCTACTACTAGAATGAATTGGACAAACCGCTTTAAATAACTAAAATTGTGAATAAACATTCATTTCAGCTCCTTAATTAGTCTATGCGCGCAAAAAAGCACCTCCAAGATAGGCATGAATGCCTATCTTGCGAGGTGCTTCTCTCGCAGAAATATAAATGATACACTTACTATAACTTGAAATTAATGGATAGTCAATCTGAAAAAGAACATTTGTTTGCTTTTTGGAATAATGAAACATAAGGAGAGTCAAAGATGAATTCACATCTAGATCGAATGCATGATCGAGTGGCCTTAATAACCGGAACCTCTAGTGGATTTGGACTGCTCACAGCCTTGAAACTGGCTGGACAGAGATTCAAAGTTGTAGCAACCATGCGCGATTTGAGTCGTAAAGGCGCGCTTGAGCAGCAGGCAGAGCAAGCAGGACTCTTAAAGCAGCTTCATTTTATGACTATGGATGTTACCGATAGTGAGTCTATACAGGCGACTATATCCTCAGTACACGAAACATTCGGAAGAATTGATGTTTTGGTAAATAATGCAGGCTTTGCTATAGGTGGCTTCATAGAAGAGCTACGTATGGAGGAATGGCGCCAGCAAATGGAGACGAATTTTTTCGGATTAGTCGCGGTGACAAAGGCTGTGCTGCCAGTTATGCGAGAACAGAAAAGTGGTACGATTATTAACGTGGGGAGTATAAGCGGGTTGTCCGGGTTTCCGGGGTATGCTCCATATGCAGCTTCCAAATTTGCAGTAGAAGGATTCAGTGAAAGTCTGCGTCATGAAATGTCTCCTTATGGAATACGTGTAGTATTAATTGAACCTGGCTCATTCCGTACTCCGATTTGGGGAAAAGGAATGGAACAAATTCGTCCAGCCGAGGATTCTCCTTATAGAGATCGTCTGGATGCTGTGCTACGATATTCCAAGCATACCGCTGAAACTGCACCTGATCCAAAGCAAGTGGCAGATCTCATCGGTCGAATTACTGAAATGAAGTCACCAAGGCTTCGGTATCCTATCGGCAAAGGCACCCGGATCTTGATCTTAGGCAAAACGCTGCTCCCGTGGAAATGGCTGGAGAGAATGATTGCGAAAGAATTGAGGTGATGGAATGGAGCAATCCATAAACTTAACAATCATTAAACTTATTGGATATGTATCCAGTTTGATGACCGTTTTTTTATGGTTTATATTTATATTCATTAATCCATATGCTGAGGTTACGAATCAATCCAGTATTATAATAAGTTTGGTAATGCTGGTGTTGCCTGCCGGATTACTTGCGATAGGTATCTCTTTAAACAGAAGTCCTCTCATGCTTCTCGCCTTTATTTGGAGTTTTCCGTACAGTATATATATGTTTTTAACGCCGGGAATCTTCAGGTTGTTCGGGATTACAAGCTTAATGTATTTATTGTGTTTTGCGTTAATTAGAATCATCAAGATCAGATTTTGAATAGAATTGAGGTGTTTCGATGCTAGATTCGTCAGGACTACATATTTGCTTCGATCCAGCAGGCCGTGAAATTGAAATCCTTGATGTTACTCCAGTTGGTAAAGATAAATACCGCATCGAAGAGACTCCAATTTTTAATCCAAGTGTTACAATGGGTGATATTATACGGGTGAAAGAAGAACTAGGGATCTATTACTATCAGGAAACGGTACAGAAATCTCATTTCAAAAGGTACGCTTGGCTCCTCAGTAAAGAGGCTGTTGATTCAACAGCCATTTCTGCTTTTAAACAACGGATCACAGAGAATGATGGGAAATGTGAACAGATCTTTGGCGGTTTGTTGGTCATTCATATTCCTAAGAATACATTGATCGATGTGGATGGGGAAATGAATCGCATTATTGAGCGGTTTTAGAAGTGTGGGTACGTAAATATTAATGAAGTATGAGTAAGAAAAAAATGCTGCGGCATGAAATGCAAGGAAGCTTGCACATGATGCTGCAGCACGGAGAATAGGTGGAACGCGGTTTAGACAATCTGAGCGATACAATCTATACTTATTTTATTTCTTTCATAAATGTCTTGAAATTTTCTGCGATTTCTTTTGATTTGGTATGGTGCAGATAATGACCTGCATCAAGTTTTACCAATTTTCCTTGTACGGAGTTTTTGACTTGCTCTTCATGCAATGATATCCAATCTTTTAAGAGAGTATCATCCCCTTGTACAAAGAGCAAAAGAGGAAGATCTTTTGGAAAAGTTGAATTTAGAGCCCCTTTATAATTAGAAGCCATATGTTCCACTTCATTTAAGTTAGTGTAATTATAAGTGTTTCTAAGCGTAAGCAATCTCAATTGTTCTTTAGTTTCTTCATCAAACGGCAATCCAGCATAGGGATTTCCACTAGATTTCAATACCAATCTGCCCAAGCCCGATGATCTAAGTAGTTTTAATTTTCCTGTTGGTATTTTAACATCTATTCTGTCTTCCGTTGCAATACTGTTATCAATCCCGACAAATGCACTCACTTCGTTTGGATATTTGTTCACATAATTCAAACTGTACATACCGGAAATAGAGTGTGCCATTAGAATATAACGGTCAATATTAAGCTGTTTTACAGCTTCATGAATTTCACTTACAATATTTTCCGTGGTTCGTTCTTTTTCAGTTCTATCACTTAATCCATAACCGAAAGGCTCAATCGCGACAACTTTGTAAAATGGGGATAGTTCATCTATTAACAGCTTAAAATCAAGTCCCGGTGCCACCGTTCCATAACCAGGTAAGAGCACGACTGTCTCTTCGCCATTTCCTTGAATCAAAACATTCATTTTTTTACCATCGACGCTTACAGACTGACCATAGGGTTTTATTTTAGCTTGGTCCGATTTATTTAAGAAAATATTAGCTACAAAAACAGTCACTAGAAAAAGTACTATTGCAGTAGCTAAAGCCCCTAAGGATATAAGTATAATTTTAAGCGGTTTATTCATCTTTTTTTTAATAACCTCTTCTTCTGGTTTCACTTGCATCTTCTCCTGTTCTAATCGGTTTATTCTAGCTATCTTAATGAGTTGCTAAAGGAAGCTTACCCCATGAAGGTGAACCCTACATGACGACAATATGAACTGAATATGAACGAGCGTAAAAAGCTTCTGCACCGATCAAAGTGTCTATAAAATGAATATGAGGTGAGCAATTATGTTGAAATTTATCAAACAATATTTGCCAAGTGTTGCTATTGCAGTGGTCCTATCTTTGTTTGTAAGAACTTATGTTGCTGAAGCCATGAGGGTTCCTACTGGCTCTATGATTCCTACAATTGAAATTAATGACCGTCTAATCGTGGAAAAAATGTTATGGATAACGAGACTCAATCATGGAGATATCGTCGTGTTTACGCCCCCGGTAGCGGGTGATGAGCATAAAAGATATGTAAAGCGGTTGATAGGGTTGCCAGGTGATACCATTGAAATTAAAGATGGAGCCCTTTACAGAAATGGAACGGAGATCAATGAACCCTATCTTAATGAGCGGATGGACTATACTTTTGGGCCCGTTACAGTTCCGGCGGATCATTACTTTTTTCTCGGAGATAACCGGAATATAAGCAATGATGCTCATCTCTGGGCTACTCCTTTTGTAGCGAAGGATCAGTTGATCGGAAAAGTGATAGCGGACTTTAGTATTCCTTTTTAGGTGATGTAGCGGGGGTCTTTTGAACTAATTGTGAGTGTTAATGAGACTTTAACCATATTGTGACTTTGGAATAATTTAGCTATCCTTAAGGTAAAATATACCTATTGATAGGAAGGGTGCAGAATTTTGAAAGCTCATGTCACGGATCTCAAACATGGCGATTGTCTTATGTTGGACACTTTTAATAGTGTTGGTTTACACGTGCTCCCAAAAGGGACAATTGTTTACCAAGAAGAAATCACCCTCCTGATGAGACATCGTATCGATTATGTTGATATTGAACCTCGCAGCATTGCGATGGATAATGAGGGAACGAATCTGGAACAAAGCCTAAATGGAAACTTTGATCTAGCGATCCAAAACTATGAATCTATTTTTCTAGAGGCACTCAGCAAGGGCAGTTTCACGCAGTCAGATGTAGATCTTACGTTGCAGCCCTTGCTGGAAAAAATGGATGAACATAAGGATGTAGTTTCCTTATTGCTGCTGCTTGAACGGGAAGACGTTGGTACATACAATCATTCATTACAGGTCGGACTGCTATCCTTTTACATAGCGACTTGGTTAGGTTATACCAAAGAAGAACGCTACGAGATTAGCCGGGCAGGGTATTTACACGACATAGGAAAAAGTCAGATCGACCCCTCTATCTTAAATAAGACGGGGATCTTAACCCCTGAAGAAACTGAAGAACTAAAGCGTCACACTTCGTATGGATACGATATTATTCTTAAATCTATGAATGACGAGAAGACCGCTCTGGTGGCGCTTCAGCATCATGAATTCGAGGATGGGACCGGTTATCCTAATATGCTTCGTAAGGCGGACCTGCACCCGTATACACTGATTGTGGCTGTTGCTAATGCCTATGTTGGGATGACCTCTGCAAGAGTGAATCAACCCAAACAAGGGCTGATAACCGTTCTGCGCAAGGTGCATGAGCTGGGCTTTGGAAAGCTGAATGGAAATGCGGTACAAGCTTTGATTGGACATTTACTGCCGAACTTTGTAGGTAAAAGTGTTCAGCTTAGCAACGGAGAGCAAGGTACGATTATTATGAACAATCCTTTGGATATTTTTAAACCGTTAGTGAAAGTAGATGAATCTACGTTTAGGGATTTATCCAAGGAGCGAAATTTGACCGTTGAGGAAGTATTTATTTAATAAATATTTTCGTTACGAAAATAAAGGGAAGGCTATCCACTCGATCACTAAGATCGTGGGGTAGCCTTTTTTAAATGCCGATTGTAGCCCTTTTCCTACTTCTCCTTAGGAATTAAAGCGTTTAACTAATTTTTCCTTATGTGCAGTAAATGCCTCTTCTAAAGTGATACCATACAAATCGGCTAACAAGGCTATATTTCCTAGCACATCACCAATTTCCTCAATCAAGTCGTGTTTCAGTTGCTCTGGTGGAGGGGTAGATTCATCTGGGCGATCTCTTCCGATTTCATAGGAGCGTACTGCCCGTGCAACCTCACCGGTCTCTTCCATAAGAAATCCAACCCGTATAAAAGGACCATAATCGGTCCAGCCTCTTTGTCCATAATAACTTTTAATCCATTTCTGCACTTCATTGATCTCCATATTATGTAGCACTCCTTAATCTTTTATATGATTTATTCTCCAACATATAGTATATTAGATGTCGGATATTATCAATATATAGTTTGGAGATGAGGATTTGAAATCAATTTGTGTTTTTGCAGGGTCGAATTTAGGGGTGCATGAGGAATATAAAGCTAAAGCTGTTGAACTTGGTAACAATATGGCTATGAACGATTATCGCTTAATTTACGGGGGGTCAAGAATTGGATTAATGGGTGAAGTCGCTAATGCTGTCTTGAACGGTGGAGGTGAGGTGATCGGAGTTATGCCTAGGGGATTGTTTAATGGAGAGATGGTACATAGAGAATTAACACAGCTGATAGAAGTGGACGATATGCATGGACGAAAAGCAAAAATGGGGGAGCTGGCAGATGGCTTTATTGCTTTACCCGGCGGTTTTGGGACGTATGAAGAGCTGTTTGAGGTTTTGTGCTGGTCACAAATCGGTATACATAAGAAACCGGTAGGGGTTTTAAATATCAGGAATTATTTTGATCCTCTGATGAATCTGATTCAACACAGCATTAACGAGGGATACTCTAACGCTTCACATCTTAGCTTGTTAAATATAGACCAAGAACCCTCGGAACTATTAAAAAAACTAGAAAGCTATGTCCCTCAAACGTTGGAACAAAAGTGGAAACAGCTTAACTAGAGAACAGTTACTGTAACAGATGAAAGGGCTGCCGAGAGGGAGCTCTTTTTCTGCTAATCATTTGTTGTGGTAGAATATGGGTAGGTGAATACCCCATTTGAAATATGGGATTTGCTGAATTTGAATTTCACTAGTGGATTGGCTATGATAAATATAGAGAAAAGCTACAAGAGGAGAAATGGATAATGACCCCCGAGAATCAAATCGAACAATTTAAGAAGGTTAAGCACGAGATCACCCGATTTATGTTGATTTATAAATTTGCACTTGATGAGATGGAGACGAAGATTGAGATCCTCAAACAGGAGTTTCAGTCTCTTCACGATTACAGTCCTATTGAACATACTAAATCGAGAATCAAGTCTCCCGAGAGTATTATGAACAAAATGCTCCGTAAAAATGGAGATTTATCTCTAGATTCTGTGAGAAATTGTATTAAAGACATTGCAGGTCTACGAATTACCTGCTCTTTTATCTCAGATATTTATCATGTAAGTGAAATGCTTCAGAAGCAGGACGACTTAACGGTTCTTGAAGTGAAGGATTATATTAAGAACCCCAAGCCTAACGGATATCAAAGTTTACATTTGCTGATTCAGGTACCTGTGTTTATGTCAGATCGTCAGGAGTTAGTGTGCGTTGAGGTACAAATTCGTACCATTGCTATGGATTTTTGGGCAAGTCTCGAACATAAAATTTTCTATAAATATAATAAGTCAGTACCAGAGAGTATGACGCGTGAATTGAAAAATGCAGCGGATGCCGCTCATGCACTTGATCTGCAAATGGAGCGACTGCATCGGGACATTAAGGAAATCAAAGACGACGATGAAGATGATGATCTCAGTTCCTTTGAGGAGCTTCGCCGTATAGTGATTCACAATCAGCAATTCACACTTCCGGCTAACTTTATTAAGCTGCTTGGAGACAAATAAGCTGATCACATCACCTAGAGTTACCGTTTCTGGTTAACTCTAGGTTTTTTTATTGTAGTTATCATTGCCACGTACAACTAGAATAGAGTATTCTCAACTTGAAAGAGAGACTTGTAATCATTGGCTTCATCAAATTGATATGAAGGAGAATGAAGATGAGTGAGCGTAGACTCCGAACCATCACTGTAAATCAAATCGGATATCCGGTGGGTGGAGAAAAGATTGCAGTGTTTACTGGTGCAGAACATGACTTTCAGGTTGTTGATGTTGATCATGGAAATGTTATATTTGAAGGGCAGACAGGTGCTCCCAGATTTGATGAGGCAAGCGGAGTAACTGTACATACAGGTGATTTTTCTGAGGTTCATGCAGTGGGCAGATACCGGATTGAGCAAGGTGAGGGGATAGCTTCGGCATCATTTATTATTTCAGATAAACCTTATCACGAGCTTCAACAGGGCTTGCTGAAGGCCTTTTATTATTATCGTTGCGGGGTTGAGTTAACTGAAGAGTATGCTGGCGAATGGAAGCATAAGGCATGTCATACAGCAGAGGGTATTGTGTATGGTGAAACGGAGCGTAGGCTAGATTGTTCTGGGGGCTGGCATGATGCAGGTGATTATGGCAAATACAGCGGACCTGGAGCCAAGGCCATCGCTGATCTATTCCTAGCGTATGAGTTA
Organism: Paenibacillus sp. VTT E-133280; assembly: GCF_002264385.1. NCBI lineage: Bacteria > Bacillati > Bacillota > Bacilli > Caryophanales > Paenibacillaceae > Paenibacillus > Paenibacillus sp. VTT E-133280. Next base: position 16,246 of record NZ_NFUX01000018.1, on the reverse strand, counting down.
TATCCTTCTGCTTTTGTAAGCGCTATCCCGATTCCTGAAAGTGGGGGGATAACTCCAGATGTACTGCTGGAATGCAAAGTGGAGCTGGATTGGTTGTTCAAAATGCAAGACTATAGAACAGGTGGAGTGTATCATAAACTGACTACACTGAGCTTTCCCGGCTTGGATGTAATGCCAGAGGCTGATACAGCAGATCTATATTTCTCACCGGTGTCATCCACCGCCACTGGCGATTTTGCTGGAGTCATGGCCATGGCAGCACGGATATATGAGCCCTTTGACTCAGCCTATGCGAAGAAATGTCTGGATGCCGCAACATTAGCTTGGGAATGGCTTGTTCAACATCCAGATGCACCAGGGTTTATAAATCCGCCAGAAATCAGCACCGGGGAATATGGAGATGGGAACGACAAGGATGAGCGGTATTGGGCAGCTGCGGAGCTCTATCGTACGACGGGGAAAGAAGAATACCATCATGCTGTTATGCAGCTGGTGGAATTATCTTTTCCAAAATACAGTCTAGGCTGGGCGGATATGGGGGGCTATGGCACACTTGCCTATCTGTTAAATGGTGAAGATCTGTCAGACCGTGCTTTATATGCTTCCTTAAGAGAAGGACTTCTAGCAGAAGCGGATCGGTTAGTGGAACAGAGTCGTGGGGATGGTTATAGGATCTCCTTAAAAGAGGACGACTATATTTGGGGAAGCAACATGCTCGTAATGAACAATGCTATGCTGCTAGTTGTGGCTGAATATTTTAGTGACGATATGAGCTTTGCGGACTGTGCGCTAGATCATTTGCACTATCTGATGGGTCGCAATGTACTGGATATCAGTTATGTTACCGGATTTGGCGATCATCCAGTGATGCATCCGCATCATCGTCCATCTGTTGGTGACCATGTGGCTGATCCTGTGCCGGGCCTTGTATCTGGGGGGCCAGATCGTGGGCTTCATGATGAATATGTTGTAGAGCATTTACAAGGGAAACCTGCTGCTCAGTGCTTTGCAGATCATGAGCTTAGTTATTCTACGAATGAGGTAACGATCTATTGGAATTCCCCAGCAGTGTTCGTTACGGCTCGATTTAATCAATAAATTAATTAATATTAGGGAAAGGCGTGTCTCATGGGGGAGATGCCTTTCTCTTTTTTTATGCAGCTAAAATGCTATAATACGAAATGGTATGATATTTTTTCGTTTGGCAATAGGAGGTATGGCATTGAACAGTATTTTTGAAATTCAAAAACTTGCAAAATTGAACTGGAAAAGCAGTGAACAAGCTTCGAAATATCTATTCTCGGACATCTCTGCTGAAATATCTGAATCGGACCGAATTGCTCTGATTGGTGCCTCGGGTCAAGGTAAAAGCACACTACTTAGAATAATGGCTCTGCTGGATGCTCCAGATGAAGGGGATATGCTTGTCAAGGGCTCTTCATTCAAAAATATGGATTCAAGGCTGTGGAGAATGAAAATCGGGTTTGTGGCACAACAAGCGGTTATGTTGCCTGGCAGTGTGGAGGATAACCTTAGAACCGTCAGCAAGCTGCATGACAGACCCTATGACCTTAAATTAGTAATGCGGCTATTGGAACAACTAGGGCTGGAGCAATTGGATTTAAGTAAAAAAGCAGCAGATTGCTCTGGCGGTGAGAAGCAGCGTATATCCCTGATTCGGTCATTGCTATTGCGTCCTAATGTGCTACTGCTTGATGAAATCACTGCTTCACTAGACATTGACAGCACTCAAAGGGTTGAGGATCTGTTAGAACAATGGCATACAGAAGAAGGGACTTCAATGATTTGGGTGACCCATGACCTTAAGCAGGCTAGCCGAATAAGCACAACTACATGGTTTATGGGGAAAGGGAAGCTGGAACAACACTTGAGTGAAGCTTTTTTTGCTGAATCTGCGGAAGCTTTAGCGAAAAGGTTTATCCGACCGTTAGAAGGAGCGTCATTCATATGAGTTATACTGCGCTGAGTTTTACCCTGCTGTTTGTGTTAGGGACGATGCTGCTCTCGGTATGGCAAAAGCTCGGACTAGAAAAAGATATTATTGTAGGCACTATAAGATCGGCGATTCAACTGCTTGCGGTCGGATATGTACTGCAATTTATTTTTAAAACCGATCAGATGATCTATGTTGTTTTGATAATAATCTTTATGATATGTGTAGCCGCATGGAATGCAGCGAAAAGAGGCAAAGGACTGCATGGATTAGTCTGGAGAATTGGACTTGCGATCGCTACTATGGAGCTCCTAATGATGGGGATTCTACTCGGCTTACATATTATTGAAGCAACTCCGCAATATATCATTCCCATTAGTGGCATGACCATTGGTAGCGCTATGGTTGTCTCCGGTTTGTTCATTAACCATATCAAGCACGAAATACAGCAGAGCAAAGGGGAAATCGAGACCCTGCTGTCACTCGGTGCAACGGTTCCACAAGCGATCCATGAAGTTAGAAAAAGATCTGTGAAATTCAGCATGATCCCTACCATCGACGGAATGAAGACTGTAGGACTTGTTCAGCTTCCAGGCATGATGACGGGTATGATTATAGCAGGCGCTGATCCAGTAATCGCTGTTCGCTATCAAATTCTGATTGTGTTCTCATTCACCGCCTCTGCGGCCATAACAAGTATACTGCTAAGTGTACTGAGCTACCGACTCTTTTTCACGCCTGATCAACGGCTTAGACAATAGATGAAGCAGGAGTCAGGGGTAAATCTTATTTCTCACAAGCGATTCCGTCTTTGTCACGGTCGCTTTTTTTGTTGGCTTCATAGAGCGCCTTAGATACAAAAGGTTTATATTTCGTTTTTCCACCTTTGTTCTTGGTTGAGCTGGAAATGGCGACTCCACCTTTGTAAACTTTATTTAGCTCTGTACAGTTTTTATAGGTTTTCACCTTGGATTCAGCACTTGCTGTACTTACGGTACCGATGGCTAGAGCGAGCAGCAGACCTGCCGATAGACAGAGCCTTAAGTGTTTTTTCATAGGGACATCTCCTCTAAAGTTTAGTTATTAAAATAACCTCTCTTTTTATATTACCAGTTTATTGCACAGGGGGGGTATATTATGAAAAATCTAGACAGGTAGTCCTAACATACATAATTATCAGCGACGACGGGGAATAATTAGAATTCAATTTACATGAGGTGAAAAAGCTTTCTATGAGGTGATTCTAATTAGCACAAAGAAATTGGCAGCCACCCTAATCGCAGGGCTGTTGCTTCTGCCGGGAATCGCGATAGGTGCGCCTGATAACAACGGAACGGTGATCCAGTCTAATGGAAAGCTGCTCTCAGCCATGCCTTTGCCAGCCCCGGAGTCTAAACGAATTATATTGCCTTCTGCATTTCAAGCTGCTGAGCTCTACGGGTTCGGTTTGCAGCACCGGAATGCGTCAATTCAATATTCGATCTTTTCCAAGGAGCTCAAAAAGGTTATGTATCCGCAGTTTGTTGAACTGAATTGGGTAACGGGCGTATCTAGCCCCTGGATCACGAACTACGAGGTGATTAAAGAGACGGTAATTAATCCTAACTCCGAGATTATAGAACTGCGACTAGACAACGCAACCTCTAATGGACTGGAACCCTCCACTTTACTGAAAATTTCTCTTGTACGAGAACACGATAGTTGGGTGATAACAGGAGTAACTACAATTCAAGATCAACAGAATGGAGCATCAAGCTTAAATTAGTATAAAACGGATATCCTTAATTGGAATATCCGTTTTTTTATGAGTGCCAAGTGTGGATACTATACAGTGTTGAAGGCGCACACGAAGTATTCCATTCAATTTCGTATGTGTGGTGTGAGATGTCGGAGGCGCGCAAAATCTATATTCAATTGGTTCCCATGTTCTTACGACCAAAATAATAGTCGTACAACTATTATTTTTATTCTTAATTGGAAATTGAACACTATAGGATTAATTAAGTGATTACGGACACTTGATTAACTCTATTTCTCTTTGCTGACTTAGATCTCTAATTTGCTCAAATACATCATAAGTTAAGAAAATTATGGTAATTAGGTTTAAAATATTGTAAACTACGTTAGTTAGTTTTTTTAGATGTTTAAAGAATAGGGATAGAAATTATTATGGAGTGGATCTTTAATGATTGAGAGGAGGTAATGTTTAATCTATTGGCATTTATAAAATTATTACGGATATTGTGTTTGGATTATCAACTATCATTGTCAAAAGGAGAGGATTTCTATGTTATTCTTCAAAAAAATAGTTTTATTCATATGTATAAGTTTATTAGTATTTCCTACCTATCATATGCAAGCTTCCCAATCTAAAAATGAAATTCAAAGTGCTCACACTATTGATAAAAGGTTTCAAGTTGAATATTCTTCCCCATCTCCTGGGAAAATTGATGTATTAAAAAATGAGATTATTAAGATTACATTCAATGAAAAATTTAAAATCAGTAATAATAAGGAAATACAGCTTAGAATGAGCGGAGAATTAATAGATGTAACAATTACTACATCAAATAAAGAATTAATTATAACTCCTACTGAGCCATTGCTCCCGTCAAAGAGTTATATTGTATCTTTAGGGAAAGATAGTGTTCTATCTGTAAAAGGTGAGGGATTATCTCAGAAATTAATAATCGAATTCAAAAGTGCTCCTGAAGAATATTATGATTTAAATTATATAGGGTCATCATTTTTGAATGGAAATATCTTAGAAAATTCAAATGAATCTGTGAGAGTTTTTTTTAATGCTGACATAAATGAAGGTGAGAATTACGATAGTATTTCTATTGTATCTCCAACGAATGAGAAAATAGCGGCAGAGATTAGTATTGATAAAAGTAATCTAATTCTCAAGTTGAATGGGGACTTAAAATCATCTACGGAATATAACGTGATTGTTCCTCCAAATGCGTTAATAAACAATGATGATACTTCAAATAATAAGGAGATTAATATTAATTTTAAATACATAGAAAATAATAAGAAAAGTGTATTAAGTAATAATATTACTATGAAAAGTATGAGCCTTATACCAAATTTGAAAAAAAGTGCATTCGGAGAGAGTCATTATGCAATTATAGATGAAAATGGAATGCTATGGATGTGGGGGGATAATAGTGAAGGGCAATTAGGGGACGGAACTACTGTTAGTAGTACTGTTCCAGTGAGGGTTGCTAGTAATATAATTTCAGTAAGTGTCGGAGCGTATCATACTGTAGCTTTAACTACTAATCATGAAGTACTAGTATGGGGAGCAAATAAAAGAGGACAATTGACCGGATCTAGCCAAAAATCCATATTAAAACCAAAATTGGTAAAAAATAACACAAATAATAATCCTCTAAATAATATAGTGGCTGTGAGTGCAGGGTCTGAGTATACATTGGTGCTTTGTTCAGATGGAAGTCTCCTTGGGTGGGGGGCTAACTCTTATGGACAACTAGGAGATGGAACAAGAATAGATAGAAATGAAATTGTGAAAGTTTTAGATACAACAGGTTCAGGATATTTGAAAGAAATTAAATCTATAAGCGCTGGTTACGAAACGAGTACTGCACTTAATAATAATGGATCTGTACTTTCATGGGGGAAAAGTGACTATGGTGCTTTAGGAGTAGGTGGAATATATGGGAATACAACTCTCCCGCAATTCGCTCTAATAAATAACGTTGATCAAATTAGTTCTGGTGGAGGCTTTACGTTAGCAGTCCATAAGGATGGAACGTTATGGGCATGGGGATTTAATCATTATGGAACTTTAGGGAATGGAACTCGTTGGTTTGATTCTTCAGAAGATGCCCCAGTACAAGTAAAAGACAGCCATTTTAGTGGAGGATCTGGAGTAATGACTGATGTTGTAGATGTAAGTGCAGGGGGAATTAGTCAGGCAGTCGCTTTAAAAAGTGATGGCTCTGTTTGGGCGTGGGGTGCATCTTGGGGCGACCTGCCACTCCAATTAAACTTAGATCAGAATATTGTTGTAGTTTCCTCCGGAGATGGAATCATTGCACTAACTGATAACAATGATAAAGTATGGATATCTGAGTTTGGTAGTGAGGAGTTTTCCAACTTAGAATTCTTACAAATTAAGGATTCTCAATATACGTATGATAAATCAGGGAGACTTTCTACTATCAAAACTTCATTTGGAAGTAAAGTATTTATAATAACTTTTCAATATGACAAAAATGGAAATCTTATATCTAAGAAAGTCACTTCTGAGTAAAATTATAGTGGATTTTACTTGGTAGATCTAGTGGTTATCATTTTATTTGAAAGTAATTAAGAGCAATAATCTTAGACAATAAATATTTAAATTACTAATACAATGGAGCGATGGAGTTAATGATGAAAAAGTTAAGAGGGTTTACAGCAATTCTTCTCTGCATAAGTCTATGTTTGGGCATCTTCACGGATGCGTTAATACAGACTGCCCAAGCGGCATCCACAGAATCAGAAAGTGAGATAGACTATGACATTAAGGATACGGAGTATGAACCTTTATCTATTCTAGATTTAGTGGATCAGTTTCAAACGTCTGAAGTATTTGTGCAGCAACAGTTAGATGAAGGACTTTCCTTAAATGATATCTATCACATCTTTTATCAAGCTAACAAAAAGCAGATTAGCTATGATGAATCGCGATTCCTGTTATTTCCAAAGGAAGTTAACACATCAGCGAGTGTCACTACAGAAGTCTACAGTGAACTTCCTTCATCAATGATTCGTGATATTAATGTAATGGAAGCAGAAAGCGTAAGTCAAAATGTTTATATGTTTACTCCAACTGAATTTGATTCGCTTACTGGGGAACCAATCTTTCCTAACAAAGGAGAGGACATCTCGCAATCTTCGGTAACTGAAGAAGTTTATAATACTTCGGATATCATGAGATTTTCACTTTCTCCTGGGGATACACCGGTTATAGAGAAGCCACCAGTATATAATAAATCATCCTTTAATGAAGCGCCGTACTCGGTTGGAATAAATGACGAATCCGTTTCGACGCTTTCTGGAGGCTTATCCTTACAAAACACTGATTTTACTTTACCGGGTAGAAACGGACTTTCCTTTAGTTTAAATAGACAGTATAATACTGCAGATTCACAGTTTTATGAATCAGATTATGGTTACAGCACATTTGATTATGATACCTATGAATGGATAGTCGATTATAATGGAATAAAGAAAAGCGTATTGAACAAGTACTATGTCAACATCAATGAAACAGTAGAAGTTGAATACGATAATAATAGTGATGGGAGCATTAATTCCAGAGGTAATCTTCCCCAACAGACGAGAAAAGAGGGTCCATACGATACAGAAGAAGAAGCACGGAACAGAGCTAATCTACTTTTAAATACAACATATACTACACCATCTGATACAATTACTGGTAGAAGTTCTATTGAAAGTAGATCTCCCTCGTTTAATTATTCAATTGATTATAGCTCAAATGGATACGCGGGTACTTTATATCGGACTGGTGCTTCTACAATTATATCTGGTGAAGCTCCACAAACAAAATATATTAATAAGACAGATACTTGCCAAAATAATATCCCTGGTTTATATACGAAAGGTGTTTGGAAGGCGACTGGTACCGGAACTCCCTGTCCGAGTAGTATTCCTTATGACGTAAATGGTTATAAGGGGACACTGACAAGAACAGCTGTGACTGATCCATTGAAAGAATGCCCTTCGCCAACAAGCACGGCGACAAATGGTGTTTGTACCAAACAATACCTTGCTCATTATTCTGGAACGCCGTCTATGACGACAGAAGATACAAGATATTATAGACAAGAATATTCTGGTCCAATCACAAAGCCTGGGTTCACTAGCGCTAGCCGTTATGATAGTTGGTCTTCTATGGGGAATGATCGGAGCCGGAATGTATATACGAGATTTGGCGCGATCTATCTTACGCCTATAACTGTAGAAAGTGGTGGAACACCAATACAGCTTTATGATGGCTTATTTAAGTCTTACACAGATGCTGAAGCACATAAAAATTGGATTAACAATAATGCAGGAACTCGGGTTTCAACTCAAACAGATACCAACGGGGTAACTTACAATTATTATATTTCCTCTAGTCCAGGTGCATCTACAAAAGCTGTAATGACAGGCACAGCCCAAGGTGTGGAGTATTACAATGATATAAATCAGCCTTTATATGAAAAATTATATCCTATTGGTAAGGGATGGTCATGGAGTCTACCTTTTATTGAGACTAAAGACAATAAGACTTACGTCCATATAGCTGGTGGTGGTAGATATGAAGTCGAGGGAAATAAATTAAAGGGGGATGATTGGGAAGGGACAACCTTTAATTCAGATTCCTCAGTTCATTTGAACGGTGAAACCTCACAGTACGTCATGACATCTCCTGATGGACAAAGACGCCAGTATTTTTCGAATGACGGATTACTTTTGCAAATTTCTGATCCTTACGAAAATACAATTCAATTTTTATATGAAAATAATAGCTATTACGGCAGGAAGTTGCTTCGACAAGTGAAAGATCCAATAGGTAACACTATAGATATCACTTATTCTGCTACTGAGGTTACTCTTAGCAAAGGAAATCAGAAGGTCGTATATAAGAAGCATACACAAGACGGTAAGGAGCTATTAGATTCTGTAACAGATACGCAGGGACGAAAAACGACATATAGCTATTTAATTAAGAATGCCCAGTTCAACCTTTTCAATTCTTACCCAGAGAGAGCAAGATCTAATCCTTACGCATTGTTGTCTGAAATTCAGCATCCTACAGGTGCAGCTACTAAATACGTTTATGAACCTCAGCCTGTTAAGCGTTATATAGGGACAGACTCTTTTAACGAAGCATATCGTATATTTTCAAGAGCAGATAATGTGACTTATGATAATAACGGATCTGCAGAATATAACCGACATACTTTCTTTTATAACAATACCGATCTTGGAAGTTCGTATAATCAGGACTTTAAATTCTCAACGACACTGAATAATGGGTTAACGGAGACTACGTATTCATATAAGAAAGATTATATTGATGATCAGATATCAGCTCGATTTTATTTGGAATCAATAGTTGAAAGTGCTGATAGTGTAAACAAGATAACATCCTATAGTTACAATAAATATGTTAATGGTCGTTCTTATCCAGCCTTGGTACCAACGATAATTTCTTTGACAAATAATCAGAATGGGGACTTGTTGTCAAGTAACAGAAGTTACGATGATTTCGGAAATATTATAGCTACTACAGATGATAAAGGACAGACTAGCACCTTTACATATGATTCTATTAACCATTTGTTAAAAACCGCACTGGAACCAATTAATTCTGGTAAATATCAGTACACTGATTACACTAGAAACGCAAAGGGCAGTATTAGCCAAATTACTGTCAGAAAAGACAATACGTTAGGAGAAATTTTAAAGCAAACTAGTTTTGAGGGTTATGACATATATGGAAATCCGACAGTCCAAAAAATTTCGAATAATGGTAAAACAATTACCACTACAACGGAATATGGAGCTAAGGGGATATATGCATTTCCAACCTTACAATCAGTCAATGTTACCAATTATAAAGGTGAAATCAACCAAACTTTGAATGCAACAGAATATGATATCACAACAGGACTTATAACAGCATTTACTGACGGGAAGAATCTAAGAACAGAATATAAATATGATAATTTGGGGCGAATATTAACTGTAACTCACCCTGATAAATCTATTTTGGAAGCTGCTTATGATGATGTGAATAATACAAGTACTGTCACGGACGAAACAGGTCTTAAATCTCGTACTCAGTGGAATGCTATGGGGATGCAGACTGAAACCAGTATCTATGATGATGGTCGTTACAAGGCAACAGCCAAATCAGAATACGATAAATTCGGAAGAGTAGTCGTTAATGAAGATGCTATAGGCAATAAAACAATTAATCGTTTTGATGCATGGGGTCGTCTTAAAGCAACGGTTAGTCAGGATATGTCGGAAGTCGTTAACGTGTATAACGATGTGTCTCATATCGTTACTACAACAGACGCCGAAGGTTATTCGACATTAAAAACGTATGATAAGTGGGGGCGTTTAGAGAGAAAAGAAGAAAAGTTGCACATAAACGATTCTTACAAAACTACTTTGGAACGCTTTGTATACGACACTAGAGATATGGTCACTGAACATTATGACGGTGAAGGTTATGGGACACTTTATAATTATGATTATAGCGGTAACTTGATATCTGTGACGAATGCAATGGGTGAAGTAACGCAATATGGGTATGATATGCTTGGCAATCAAATTAAGACAATTTTTGCTGATGGATCAACAATAACGAAAGAATATGATGAATTGGGCACAGTTATTCGCTCGATTGATGAGCTTGGGAGGAACGAAACTTATAGCTATGATAAAAACGGAAATCTAACAACTTATACAGATCGTAATGGAAATATGACAGTTAATTCATATGATAGTATGAATCGACTGACAGAAAAGTCGAATGACAATGAAACTGTGAGTTTTACTTACGATACAGCTGGAAGACGAACAAAAATGACTGACAACACTGGTGCAACTGATTATAATTACAATCCTAATACTGGAATGTTATCAAGTATGAAATACCCAGATGGTTTGGATTTAGAAATTACTGAATATAACGCTAATGGGAATCGAAAACAAATGATTAATCCATTTGGAGTAGTCACTTATTATTCTTATGATACGTTAAATCAATTAAAGAATGTAGGAACTTCTCCTGTAACACCAACAGCTAGTTATAATTACTATAATAACGGACTAATAAAAGAAACCATAACAGATGGTGGGATTATTGGTAGTTATAAGCATATAGGGATGGATTTAAGTACCCTTAAATATAATAATGCAGGAGATACCTTAGAGTACTATTATAGATATGATAGAAACAAAAATATTACAAGTTGGTCGCAAAATGGCATAGGAGAACAATTAAAATACGATAGGTTAAATCGAATATCCACATCTAAGGGTAGTAATAATGAAAGTTACGGATATGACAACCGTGGTAACCGACAGAGCATGAAATCTTATGACCCAGAATCTATTCAGGAATACGAGTATGAATACGACAAGCAAAACCGCCTAGTACAAGCGAAGATAAATGGTAAAACTGTGAAGTACGGTTATAACGGAGACGGTTTATTGGTTAATCGTACGGAAGATGGGGTTATCACACGCTATTATTACGACGGTGATCAAATTATAGCTGAAGCAAAAGTTGTGAACGGAACACCACAATTGGTCGCGAGCTATATCCGTGGCAACCGGCTGGAAGCCATCCAATACCCTGACGGATCAAAAGCTTACCCAGTATATAATGGACATGGAGATATCGTAGAGTTACGCAATGGTCAGGGAGCATTACTCAATAGTTACACTTATGATATGTGGGGAAAAATCACTAGCAAGAAAGAGGAGGTTCATAATCCGTTCCGCTATTCAGGAGAACTGTGGGATGATACAACAAACTTGCAATACCTTCGAGCTCGTTGGTATGATCCGAGTTTGGGGCGCTTTATAAATGAGGATACGTATGAAGGTCAGATTAATAATCCGCTGAGTTTGAATTTGTATACGTATGTGGAGAATAATCCGCAGCGGTATTTTGATCCAACTGGTCATAGGAAAACGGAATCATATTATGAGATAGAAATGATGTTAAAAGCTTCTATGAATGGTGATCATCACTACCAATCTAATTTGAAAAATCTTTTCAGTAATGTATATAGCGACAACGGAAATCAATTTAAGTATTTATATGGCTTAGTAACACAGACGAGTGCCTATTCAAATTCAATGGGCAAGGCTTCTTGGGCAAAGGGGCAGTTGTTAAATTCTTTGGAAGCATCACAGGATGCATTTGATAGTAAAGTTGAATTGATGTCGTTTGCTGGCAGCCTGTTTTTGGGTGGTGGTAATAATTCAGCGTCGATTGGATTTAGAAATGGCCAGAAATTGTTACCCTATATTAAGCATTCAGCATTTAGTGCTGTGAGAGATAAGTGGAATCAAGATGCTGCATATGAGTTTGTAAAGGCAATGCAAAAAGGGATTGTAGGACCTGAAGGACAAAGCGGGATAAAGATTTTGAGTAAGGGATTTTCGAAAAATGGTATTGATTACACACACGAAGTCAAAGTTTTTACCAAAGAATTGAGTAACTACAGAATTTTTGGTTATCAGGATAAAGGTACTGGACAATATATATTTGATTATTTTGCTAAGGGACTACATAAATAGGAGGTAAGAATGAATTTTCAAACTAATATAAAAGAATGGTCAAATCATCATCAAATTTCTGAAAAAACAATTGAAAGTTGGTGGAAGTATATTGAGAGTATGGAAATGGAACAATCGGAAAATCTAATCAAATACTTCGAGAGTAATTTTGATAAGAAGAGTATGGTTGTTGAATGTTTCAAGATTGGTGCTTATTTAAGCCAATGGTTAATTGAGGACAATGTCTATTTGATTAGTTATGCAACTATAATGTATAAAGGAAAAGAACATGGAGTTTATAAACTTGTCTTTGATATTCAAGGTAACATAATAGATGATTCTTGGGATGTTGAATAATGTAGCTGTACCCAAGAAACATGGTATAGTAGAAGTGAGAGTTCTATCCATGATCAGGACACTTCTAGCTACTTAAATATGACGTGAATTAAAGCAAGAATATCTAACCACAGGTGAATTCTTCTGCCTGTGGTTATTTTCTTTTCGTTTACACCATCGTGGTGGCTGAGAGAATACCCCGACCCACATCAAGCAAAACCAACCAAGAATAGTCTTGAATCATATAACAGCACTTTTTAGAAAGGGTGAATAGTCGCTTTATATACTAGGATACGTATGAAGCCCAGATTAATAATCCGCTGAGTTTGAATCTGTATACGTATTTGGAGAATAATTCGTTAACTCGTGTTGATCTAATGGGATATAATACTGAGAACCACGTGAATTTGATGCTTACAACTGCATGAATTACTTGGAGTAAGTCACAACTCTATTGGGATACTCGTAGTGATCTTATTTCATTAAAACTAATTAAAAGGTCAAGCCTTGAAACTAATAAATAAAGAAACAGATATGTTAGCGTAATATTTGGGTTTTACAAAGACAAAAATAAATAATTAAGGATAAACCAGTGAATACTGATGGTAAAAACTATATTGTCTTAGATCTTGATTCGCATATCGGAAGGGTATGGAAAATAGCGACAAAACCTGAATATCTACCTAGTAAAAACTCGTCTGGGTACTTATGATTCGCTATTAAATAGGATCGGAGATTAAAATGTACAAATACTCTTGGAGGATTACTAAATATGATCCAACTAATCGTATTAAAGGAGTTTAGAAAAATGTAGAATGGACTTCAATAAGTGAAGTGGGAAGAGTATATTCAACTTAGAAATTTCTGCTAGAACATTATTTAGAAACTGAATTGGAGAAACTCTCTCAATTAATATTAAGAGAAAGGATTTGGTGTAAATTTCAAAGTAGGGAGATGTTTGTTCCCTTTGGATTTGATAATTACGTGTATATTGGAAGTGTGAAGGAATGTAATGATTCGTTAATAAAAATCAGTAGTTCAAGTTTAATTGTTGAGAATTTTGAATCACCTTGTTTGGAAGAATAGTAGCTTTAGCCACATACGAGTGTAATAGCTCTGTGTTTTTTTTATTTTGTCTTTTTTAATACCGTTCACCCGGCACACCATGCATCGATCTTCAGACGGGCAGGAGAGGACGAAGCCAAGCTATTTCAGTTATTCATTTCAACGATAATGTGAATCCAATCAGAAATTTCTGAATGCATTCGTTAACTGGATGATTCATTCATGATCGCTCCTTTCGTAATTGTCATCCCTAATAGGTTAGACACTCTACAGACCATAATCACACCAGACAGACATGAGTATAAAAACAACTATTGAAATTGTCACATCATCAATAATCCCTTGTTACGTGACCGCCTAACCAATATCGATAAGACCTGAATGTATTACATTATGCCGACGCCTAGGACATGGATTTGATCTTGATGAACTTGTTTTAGTTTTCCAAAGAGTGGTGAGATCTTATATTTTGAATAAGGGTATTTTTATCATGGATCTCTACTACAGAGGATGTTGAATCATTTGAAGTAATCCTAATCTAATAATTTTATCTACGTAACAGCCCTATCACGAGAAAAAATCAAAACACCTTCAAGAGAATGATTTCTTGGAGGTGTTTTTGTGTCGGTCAACGAAGCGAGCTACCCTCTAATCTCTACCCGCCTTGACCATCAATTCCGCCATCATTTTTGGCTCGGTTCGGACAGTGGTCATATGATCACCTTTGCCCTCGATGAAGCGGAAAACGCCCAAATGACTGGATTGAGTTGGGTGAAACCCATATGGACCTTGTGGGATAGCCGTGTCTTCCGTCAGATAAAGATAACTTTTAGGGATTTGGAGACTGTAGAATTTCTTGAGATCCAGCTTTTCAAACAGTGGGGTAGCTGGTTCAGGCGGAGCTTGTTTATAAAAGGCTTGTGCTTGCGCAAGACTGGCAGTGTTGACGAAGGTATCCCGGAAGAGCGGGAAAGGGAGCGTGATGGTGTTATTACCGGAAGCGTCTCTTAGCTGTTCAAAGGATTTAAGTGACTCAGCAGGAAATTGATCTGCCACACTTTGCCCGTCAAGCGGCGCGAAGGCATCAAAGAACACGATCCGTTTGATCCGATCAGGTACTTGCTGGGAAACTGTTTGAATGACTGATCCGCCGAAGCTATGTCCGAGCAGAATAAAATCCTTCAAGTCTTTTTGTTTAATATAGTCGACAACGGACTTTGTGATTTGCTCATGTGTTACATTATTATTCTTATCAGCGCCATGTCCTGCATATTCCGGTGTGTAGACGGTGTGCCCTAACTTACGAAGCTCAGAGGCTGTTTCATCCCAAAAACCTGCAGTAGCCCAAGACCCATGAATCAGAACAAAGGTTAATGGAGTCTGTTTAGTAGAGGATTTGTGGTTAGCGGCTGCAACCGTGGAGTGTTGATTCAAAGGCTGCAACCCCATAATGGTGAAGATAGAGATACATAACGCTAATACTATTTTAATGTGAATCGATTTCATACTTTGCCTCCTGTATAGTGTGAGAATTTAACATTATAGAGGATGCCCCGATTGACAGAGAAAGATGAATTTTTATTGGAGTCAGTGAATCTCCGGCACCTAGGCATAGGCAAATGCATATGTTGTTCTAGGAAATCAAAAATTTACGGGAACAGAAGGGTAGGAATAAACAGTGACTTCATACATGGATTATACGTCCCCTAATACACAATTTACTTTCGATGTGAACACTAATACTCTCTTTAAAAAGGATGCCAACAACTACATTAATTTACTGTCGGTTAAGCAGTTGAACACACTGGAGAATACCTCACTCCTTGATATTTTTCTTAGCAAATCGAATGTGGTGGAGCCTCATTATCATCAAAATGCGGCAGAGCTTGTCTATTGTATCTGCGGTTCAGCAGTAGTGTCTATACTCAATCCGTTTACAAATGAACTTCTTCATTTCCCAATATGTCCAGGTCAAGTGGCGAATGTGCCGCAAGGCTGGTGGCATTATGAAGTAGCTACTGTCGATAATACACATCTGCTTGCCATTTTTGACGCACCTATTCCTGAGGTTATCTTAGGTTCGGATATTTTGAGCAAAACTCCGGCAAATGTATTGGCCCATACTTACTGTTTGAATGAAGCATTGGTAAAGGAAGCGTTAGCTCCTATTAAACCTGGCACCTTTATCGGCCCACCTGCCGACTGCTGTGAGGAAGATAAAGTAAAGGGAGTCAATAATATGGCCCCGAATATGGCTCCTAATATGAATATGCATGCAAATATGAAACCAAATATGCAACCTAACATGCATCCAAACATGCAGCCATATACTCATATGCAAGCTCAGCCCATTCCTATAGCTTCACAAATGCCTCCAGCGACGCAAGCATTTAATTATCAGCCTTACCCAATGCAAGGATACTACACTCAAGGCTATGAACAGCACTATCGCCAACAGCCTTATGTACAACAACAGCCGAATTATCAATATTCAAATAATCAAGAGTAACAACAAAAAACCTCCTGAGATTAAATTGAAGTGCACCCCTTAGAATAGACATTGGA